>CACWWM010000012.1:0-15342 GCA_902764565.1 uncultured Eubacteriales bacterium | reverse complement strand
GAATACAAGGATTTTTACTTGCCCAAAAACAAGCCCTCCATCGTGACCGTGCCGCCCATGAACTTTATCGCCGTGCGCGGCCAGGGCGACCCCAACCGGGAGGATGGAGAATACAAGGCGGCCATGCAATTGCTGTACGGCGTGGCTTTCACCCTCAAAATGAGCAAGATGGGCGATCACCGCATCGCCGGATACTTCGATTACGTGGTGCCGCCCTTGGAGGGCTTCTGGTGGCAGGAGGGCGTTCAGGGCGTTGATTATGCCCATAAGGAAGCCTTTCAGTGGATTTCCGTCATCCGCCTGCCCGATTTCGTCACGAAAGCGGACTTTGACTGGGCCGTTGATGAAGCGGCCCGGAAAAAGAAAACGGATTTCTCCAAGGCGTATTTTATGACCTATGACGAAGGGCTTTGCGTCCAGTGCATGCACCTGGGCCCCTACGACGACGAACCCGCCACGGTGGCGCAGATGCACGCCTGTATGGAAAGCCGGGGCTATGAGCTGGATATATCAGATACCCGGATGCACCACGAGATTTATTTGAGCGACGCCCGGAAAACGGCCCCCGAAAAGCTGAAAACGGTGATCCGCCATCCCATAAAGACGAAACAGTGATTTTTCTGTCATGCGCTTTCAATCAGTTTGGAGTGTGGAGAGTGGAGTGTGGAGTTATATAGTGCTCGTTCCACGTTCACCGGGTTTTCGCACAAAAAATGCAAAGCAAAATAAAACTCCACTCTCCGCACTCCACTCTCCACACTTTTTAAAAACGAGGTGGTTTCCCTCATGCGCAGCCTGAGCATGTTTTCCCGGCTGCTGATCGTGTTTTTAGCGGTGATTCTGGTATGCGTGGGCGTGCTGTCCGCGCTTTCTTATATCAACCTGCGGGACAGCGCCATCGACAGCCGCATGAACGCCCTGAAAACCCAGGCCCGGGATATGGCGTACTTGGCCAGCCGCAAATCTTACGATTCCTTTTCCTCCATGTTCGGCACAGGCAGCGTCACCGAGGATTACATGAAATGGAAATCCCGCCGCATTTACCAGGAATACAACGCCTATATCATGGTGGTGGACCGCAGCGGGAAAACCTCCGTTTATTACAACGAATCCACCTTGCAGGACGAATCCCTGCAAAATGCCCTGAACCCGGATGAAATCGCCGCTTACATGGAGCAGGCCCTCCAGGGCAAGGAAGTGGTGCGGCAGACGCAGAGCGCCGCCGGGCCCCTGTTTACGGTGCTGGTGCCCTGGGTGCAGGAAAACGTCCTCACCAACCAGCGCACCGTCATGGGCTTTATCCTGATCCAGACCGCCGCCCAGACGGTGCACGCCTCCTATCAGGGGCTGATCTGGCAGACGGCGCTGGCGGCGGTGGCCATGTTCCTGCTGGCGGCGGCGGTGGTGTTCTTTTTCGCCCGGCAGATGAGCCGTCCCCTGGCGGCCATGGCCCAGGCGGCGGGCAGCATGGCAAGGGGCGATTTCCAGGCCCGCGCCCCGGAGGAGGGGGGCAAGGAAATCCAGGAGCTGTCCCAGGCGTTCAACCAAATGGCGGCCCAGCTTTCCAGCCTGGAGCAGTCCCGCCGGGATTTCGTGGCCAACGTGTCCCACGAGCTGCGCTCCCCCATCACCTCCATCCAGGGCTTTGCCCAGGGCATGCTGGACGGCACCATTCCCCCGGAGCAGCACGATCAGTATTTGCAGGTGATCACCGACGAAACCCACCGGCTGTCCAAGCTGATCGGCAGTCTGCTGAACCTGTCCCGCATGGAAAACGAGGAAATCAGCCTGGCGTATACCGACTTTGACGTGAACGAGCTGGCCCGGCGGGTGCTCATTTCCCGCATGACCCAAATCGAGGACAAGCAATTGGAGATCGACGTGCAGTTCGATTCCGACCCCTGCTTTGTCCATGCCGACGCGGACCAGATTCAGCAGGTCATCATCAACCTTTTGGACAACGCCGTCAAATTCACCCCGGAAAAGGGCACGGTCACGATCCATACGAAAGAAGAAAAGGATCATGTTTCCCTGCGGGTGAAGGATACCGGCGTGGGCATCCTGCCCCAGGACGCGCCCCACATTTTCGACCGGTTCTACAAGGCCGACAAGGCCCACACCGTAGGCAAGGGCACCGGATTGGGCCTTGCCATCTGCTACCGCATCATGGAGCGCCACGGCCAGCACATCCGTTTGGTCAGCGGCGAGGGCGGAGCCGAATTTGAAATCACCCTGGAAAAAGGCAAAAGCGCCGGAGGACAGCATGGAGATTCAGGCAAGAGCGAAAATTAACTGGACCCTGAACGTGACGGGCAAGAGGGAGGACGGCTACCATCTTTTGGATATGCTGATGCAGCCCATCGCCCTGCACGATACCCTGTATATCGAAGCGGCGGACGGGCTGACCCTGACTGTTGAGGGCGCGGACTCCTTATCCGCCGGGGACGATAATCTGGTGCTCCGCGCCGCCCGGGCCCTCCAGGCCATCGGCGGCATTTCCCGGGGCGCTTCCATGCGTCTCATCAAGCGCATCCCCATGGGGGCGGGCCTGGGCGGCGGCAGCGCCGACGCGGCGGCGGCCCTGAAAGGGCTGAACAAGCTGTGGGGCATCGGCCTGGACCTGCCCGCCCTGTGCCGGATCGGGGAACGGCTGGGGGCCGATATTCCCTTCTGCCTCCACGACGCGCCCCGGCGGGCCCAGGGCATCGGGGAAAACCTGACCCCCATGGAAAGCGGCGTCTTTCCCCTGATCCTTCTGCAGCCCTGCGCCGCCCTGTCCACCAAGGAAGTGTTCACGGCCTATCACGCTTCCGCCGAAATCGTTCCGGCGGATACGGAAAAGGCCCTGGCAGCCCTGGAAGCGGGCGACCTGAACGCCCTGCGCGCCTGCGGGGGCAACGTGCTGGAAAGCGCCTCCATTCCCCTGCGGCCCCAGATCGCGGAGGCCAAGGAAGCCCTGTACCGGTCCGGCGCGGCATTCGCGCAGATGACCGGCTCCGGCTCCGTGGTCTTCGGCGCGTATGCAGCCGCCGAACAAGCGCAAAGGGCCTATGATATGCTGAAAGATCATTATTCCCCCTGCATTCTCACCGAAACCGCACAATAAACGGAGCGCTCATGCAAACACCGCCCAAAAAGAAAACAAGGCGGCCCGTTCGGGGCCGCACCGTGCTGCTGATTCTGCTTTGCTGCACCGCGCTGGCTGGCGGCGGGCTTTATTTTCTGCGCCCCCGGCCCGTGGAATTGCCGCCCGCGGCGGACAGCGAAAAGGTGCTGCTGCTCAGCCGCCCGGAGGAGGACATCGCCGCCGTCGCCATCACGCCCCGAGACGGAACGGCCTATCCCCTGATCCGGCAGGGAAATACCTTCGCCCTGCTGGGCCAGGAGGACGTGACGCTCCGTTCCGATATTCTGGAGGATTTGATGGTCACGCTGACGGAGCTGCCGGTGGAAAACACCGTGCTGGAAAGCATGAGCGCCGCCCAGGGCCTGCGGCCCGCGGATTTCGGCCTGGACCCGGCCCTGGCCCGCGTCGCCGTGACCTATAGCGACGGAGAAAAGAAGGAGCTCCGCGTGGGCAGCCTGACCCCCAACGAAGACACGCCCCAGCGCTATTGCATGGTCAGCGGCTCCGATACCCTGTATACCATTTTGGAAGCGGACTGCGTGCCCCTGCTGCGGGATATGGATTCCCTGCGGGATTTCGTTCAGCCCGCTTTGGACGGCTCCCTGCTGGACCGCATCGAAGTGACCGGACAGGTGGAATGGGCTTTGCACTACACTCCCTCCGGCTGGCAGATGGACGCGCCCTTCTCCTATCCCCTGTCCACTCTGCGCACAGACGCGCTGCTGAAAAAAATAGAAGACATGGGCTTTGCCGCGTGCCTGGGTAAGGCGGAAAAGCTGAACCTTTCGGACTACGGTCTGGACGCGCCCGCCCTTACCGTCACCCTCACCCAGGCCGCCACCGTGATCACCGGGGAAACCGCGGAGGGAGAGCAGGTCAGCCTGCCCGTGCCGGAAAAGGTTTACACCCTGCGCGTGGGCAATGAAACCGGCAAAAGCGGCGTCTATGTGCAGTGGCAGGATCAGGTGTTCACCGCCAGCAATTTTTTGCTGGGCTTCTGGAAGGAGCTTGACCCCCTGGATTACCTGCTGCAAACGCCCGTGAACCTGCTGGTAAACGATCTGAACGAAGTGCGCTTTACCCTCGGCGGCAGTATCCACGCCTATCAGGTGCGCATGGTGGAGCAGGTTACGGAAAACAACCAGATCGCCGTGGACGAATACGGCCGCGTGCTCTACGACTGCGCCGTGAACCGGGCGGGCGAAACCCAGGATATGGACGCGGAAGCCTTCCTTGCCTGGTATACCCGCCTGGCCACCCTGACCGGGGACGGGCGGCTGCCGGACGGCTGGACGCCCGCCGGGGAAAAGCGCGCGGAAATCATCCTCGTCAACGACCATCTGACCCGCACCGTCACCCTTTGGCCTTACGACGCGCTCCACGACGCCATCGCCGTGGACGGCGTGGCCCTTTACTATATCCACAGCACTTGGCTGGACGAAGTCAGAGACGTTCCATGAAAAAAATATCTGGGGGAAACCATTCTTTGGAGGGGCCGGAGCGCCCGGAAAATCATCCAGTGGATGATTTTCAGCGAAGGCCGGGCGGCAGCCCCGGGCAAAGAATGGTTTCCCCCAGGTCCGCAGGCTCAATCGGCGCAAGTCCGCTTCATGCGGACATTGCTTGTTTCGCCTGATCTCACCGCCGATGAGATTCCCGCCGCAGGCGGTCATCGGCGGTTCGTCCCCTTCCAAGAAAACCGCAAAAAAGAGAGAGTACCGCGTTTCCGTCTGAAACACCGTACTCTCTCTTTCAATTATTTACCAAAGCGAATCCGGATAAACGCCTTCCTTTTTCATTCTTGCGATGGCCGCCTGCACCTGGGGCATATCGGGCTGATAGGTGACGCCGTACCATTTTTCCGGGCATGGCAGCACCCGCACCTTGGCCTTGCCCTCGGCAATCAGCTGATTGGGGATCAGGGGCAGGAAGTATTCGCATTTCAGGGGGTTCTTGGGCAGGTTTTCTGCCAGGAACCCGGCGAAGCGGTTTTCGATCTCCGTCAGGATATCCGGGGTGAAGCCCCAGAAATTCATGGAAACGGTGGTGCCGGCGGGCAGGAAGGTGAAGGTCTGGCCGTCGTCCTCGGTGTACGCCGCGCCGCCGTCCCGGGGCTCGATGTGGGTGCGTTCCACGATACCGGACAGGAACTGGCCGGTTGGGTCCATGGCGCACACGCCCCGGGCCACGTGGCCGTTTTCCGTCAGGGTGTTTTCCACCTGATAGCCCACCATGGCGTATTCATGCTCCGCGTGGGGGGATACCAGATAATCGTACAAGGTTTTGAACGCGCCCTTGCCGTAAAAATCGTCGGCGTTGATCACCGCGAAGGGGGCGGTGATGGCGTCCTTGGCGCACAGCACGGCGTGGGCCGTGCCCCAGGGCTTCACCCGGCCTTCGGGCACGGAGAACCCGGCGGGCAGAATTTCGGGCCGCTGATGCACATACTCGATTTCCGCCGCGCCGCCGACGCGCTTGCCCAGGGTGTCCCGGAACAGGGCTTCGTTTTCCGGCTTCACAATCAGGATGATCTTGCCAAAGCCCGCCCGCACCGCGTCAAAAATGGAAAAATCGATGATCCAATGGTTCTGAGGGTCCACCGGGGCCATTTGCTTCAGGCCGCCGAACCGGCTGCCCAGCCCCGCCGCCATGATCACTACCTGGGGTTTCTGCATAAAGGATTCCTCCCTGAATCGTTTCTTCTTTCTTTTGGGCACTTTTCCGCCCAATCATTCTCATTATATCCCCAATTTCCTTTTTTGTCCACCTTCTTTCCGGCCCTTCGTTGACGCAATAGCGCGTTTATGGTACACTGTGCCAGGGAAGAAAGCCGGCGGAAAGAGGGAAAAAAGCATGGATTACCGGGAATTGGCGGATCGGGTGCTGAACAGGCTGAAGCAGAGCAAAGGCGACGGACGGTGGGACGATCATTTGAGTCTGGCCACCTGGGAATGGCCCCAGGGCGTGGCCCTGTACGCCATGCTGAAGGTGTACGAATCGTCCCATGACGAAAAGCTGCTGGCGGAAATCAAAGCCTGGTACGACGGCCACATCGCCCGGGGCCTGCCGGGCCGCAACATCAACACCACCGCGCCCATGCTGGGCCTGACCCTGCTGTACGAAATGACGAAAGAAGAAAAGTATGCTCCCTTCATCGCCGATTGGGCGGAATGGATCATGCACGGTCTGCCACGCACGGAGGAGGGCGGCTTTCAGCACCTGACCAGCGATTGCATCAACGAACAGCAATTGTGGGACGACACCCTGTTCATGACCTGCCTGTTCCTCTACCGGGCGGGCTGCGCTTTGAAGAAGCCTGCCTGGCAGGAGGAAGCGAAATACCAGTTCCTGCTGCACATCAAGTATCTGCACTGCGGCAAAACCGGCCTGTGGTATCATGGCTGGTGCTTCCTGGGCAGGCATCATTTCGGGGAAGCCTTCTGGGCCCGGGGCAACAGCTGGATCACCGCCGGGGCCATTGATTTTGCGGAATGGCTGCCGGAAAACGACCCGGTGCGCAGGATCGTGACGGAAACCTGGCTGGAACAGTGCCGCGCGCTGCTCCAATGCCAGGACCCGGAAACCGGCCTGTGGCACACCCTGCTGGATCACCCGGACAGCTATCTGGAAACCTCCGCCAGCGCCGCCATTGCCTACGGCCTGCTCAAGGGCTGCCGGATGGGGCTGCTGTCCTGCCGGGATCAGGCCATGGCCGCCGTGCGGGGCGTCGTGGGCATGATCGGCCCGGACGGGCTGGTGGACGGCGTCAGCTACGGCACCCCCATGGGCATGGATCTGGACTTTTACCGCCGCGTGCCCATCCGGCCCACCGCCTACGGCCAGGGGCTGACGTTCCTGATGCTGACTCAGCTCATGGATGCTTTCGGATGACCGTGAACGGCGCGGTCAAGCGGAATGGTTCTTGGCAATTCCCGGTGTTTTACATCCTTTTGGTTTTTTATGGGTAAACTATTGCTGAAAATGGTGGAACAAATTGGTTTTTAACATCCTTCCCTTGCCATTTTTCCACAAAACCTGTATAATGAATTGGATTTATTGAAAACGAGGTGCAAAAGCATGAAGTCCAGGCGATTAACAGAAATGGAAAGTTACATTCTTACTCACGGGTCCGTGCCCATGGAAGAATTGCGCGATGTTTTCAAGATTTCTATGAACACCGCGCGTCGGGATATTACGGAACTGGTGCAGGGCGGCCGGATCGAAAAGGTGTACGGCGGCGTGAAGGCCAAGGAAAAGGTGTCGCCGCTGGTGCCCTACGATGTGCGCAGCAGCGCGCCCAGCCGGGCCAAAGAGGCCATTGCCCTTGCGGCGGGAAAAATGGTGCGTGACGGCGATATTATCTTTATCGATTCCGGCACCACCACGCCCTACATCGTGGAAGCCGTTAAGGACAAGCACATCACCATAATCACCAACAACATCGAAGTGATGCTCCGGGTGCTGGACAATGAAAACATCCGGCTCATCATGCTGCCGGGCGAAGTTCACCGCAAGACCCGCTCCATCACCGGGGAGGATTCCGCGGCGTATTTGAGCCACATGAACACCAAATATGCTTTCATGGCGGCCACCGGCGCGTCCATGACCAACGTGACCAATTCCAGCCCCCTGGAATATTCCATCAAGCAGGCCGCCGTGGCCCATACGGACAAAGCGGTGCTGCTGGTCACCGGCAACAAATTCGGCGTCACCAGTCTGCTCTCCTACGCTTCCCTGAATCAGTTCCACACCGTAATCACAGACAGCACCATTCCCCCGGAATACCGCGATCATCTGGAAAACTCCCGGGTCGAACTGAAAATCGTGGATTAAGCGAACAAAAAGCAAACAAAAATGGAAGGCGTTTCAAATTGCCTTCCGTTTTTGTTTACCGGTTTTCCAATTGCTCCGCCAGGGCAAGCAGTTCCTCCGGGGTGTGGATGCGATAATCCGCGTGATCCTCAGGCAGTTCCTCCGTAAAGGGCCGCCGCTTGCTCCAGTCCAGCAGCACGGAAATGAGGCCGAAGCGGTTAGCCCCCCGAATGTCCCGGCTCACGTTGTTGCCGATCATCAGGATGCGGCCTTTGTCCGCTTCCTTTAGATTCATGGCCGCCATGGCGGCGGAAAACATTTTGGGGCTGGGCTTGTCCTCCCCCACGGCTTCCGAAATGATCCAGGCGGAAAAGATGGAATCCAGGCCGTTTTCTTCCATGGTATTGCGGAAGGACTGCGCCAGCCCGTCCGCCACCATCACGATGGCATAGCCCGCTTCATGCAGGCGCAGATAGGTTTCCTTCGCTCCCGGGATGCACGATGCGTGGATCACCACGCCCTGGTCGTTCCGCACCTCGGTGCCCTCGTCGATGATGGTGTCGCCAATATCGGTAAAGATGATCAGGCGCTTTTTTCCGTTTGCCATGCAATCCCGCCTCCCGCAATCTGATTGCGTTCATCATAACATATACCGTCCGTTTTTTCAACGCGGGATTGACATTCTGCCCCGCATCATGTAAGATGGGGGCTGGACCGGAAGGGTCCGAAAGGAGAACATATATTATGGAAACGACAGTAAACAAGAGCATGAGCATCGGCGAAGTGCTGAACATCCATCGCGGCACCGCCCGCATCCTGACCTCCTTCGGCATGCACTGCCTGGGCTGCCCCCATTCCATCATGGAATCCCTGGAGGACGCCTGCGCCGTACACGGCACCAACGTGGACGAGCTGGTGCATCAGCTGAACGAATTCCTGGCCGAAGCGGAATAAGATCATGGATATCCGCTGCGCAGGAGAAGCCCTGTTTATCGCCTGCCAGATGGAAAAGCGGGCCATCCGCCTGTATGAACGGGCGCTGGCCGTATTTGCGGACGGCGCCTGCCAGGACGCCGTCCGCGACATTCTGGCCGAAGAAAGGAATCACCTGAATCAGTTTTCCCAGATGGGCGCGGAAACGCCCGATTTTGAACGGGCCCAGCTGCTCTCCGCAAAGGCGGCGGGGGTTCTTTTTTCCGGCGGCCTGACGGAAGCCCAGCGCAAAGGCGCGTTTGAATCCGTCCGCAGCCTGTACGCCTACGCGGCCCGGGAGGAAGAGGAAGCGATCCGGCAGTATACGGCCTTCGCTTCATCCCTGACCGGAAACGCGGCCGGCGCCTTTTCAGCCATCGCCACAGAGGAAAAGCGGCACCTGGGCAAGCTGAACGCCCTTCTTTCTCAACTGGAGCAATGCGTGCAACAGCGTTGAGAGCGGAGATATTATAGTGTCACGCCGCAGGGCGACCGCGGTTGACTGACTATTTAAATCTCAACTCTCCACGCGCAACTCTTCACTCTTTTCACGCCCAACATATGAAATATTTAAAAAAGGAAATTTACCTGACATGATGCAGCAGCTTACCGTAGCTTCCCTGAGCCGGGACATGAAATTTGAAGGCTTTTTGCTGGTGCGCTCCGCGGATCAGCGCACTTCCTCCAACGGCGGCAAGTATCTGGACCTGACCCTGTGCGATACCACCGGCGACATCAACTGCAAAATGTGGGACGGCACCGTGCAGCCCCCCAAGCAGGGATCGGTGATCAAGGTGCGGGGCACGGTGCAGGAATACAACGGGCGGCTGCAAATGCGCGTCGAGCGGCTGCGCACCCCTTCCCCGGCGGATGAAGTGGACGTATCCCAGCTGATGCCCTGCGCGCCGGAACCGCCCCAGGATATGCTGCGGGAAATCAACCGGGCCATCGACAGCATGAAAACGCCGGAGCTGCAGGCCATCCTGCGGGAAATGATTGCCATGTGCGGGGATAAGCTCAATTATTATCCCGCCGCCCAGCGGGTGCATCACGCGGAGCGCAGCGGACTGCTGCACCATACCGTGAGCGTGCTTCGGGCGGCGGAAGCCGTGCTGCCCCTGTACCCCTTCCTGGACGGCGATCTGCTGCGGGCCGGGGCCATCGCCCATGACCTGAGCAAAACCGCCGAGTTCATCAGCGACGACGCGGGCAACGTGTCCGATTATTCCGCCGAAGGGCAGCTGCTGGGCCATCTGGTGCACGGCGTGGCCCAGGTGCGGGAGGCCGCCCGGCGCGCCAACGTGACCGGGGAATACGTGCTGCTGCTTTCCCACATGATCATCAGCCACCACGGCCTGCCGGAACACGGCAGCCCCCGGCCCCCCATGTTCCCCGAAGCCGAAATGCTGCACCTGCTGGACGATATGGACGCCAAGATGAATGAAATGGAAGGCGTGATGCGGCGCACGCCCGCGGGCGCGTTCTCCGAAAAAATCTGGACCCTGGACCGCCGGCTGTACCATCCCCGCATCCACAGCGAGGAACAGGAACAGGCGCAGGACGATTCCGTTTTGTCCTCCGCCGGCGACCTTTATTCCGGACTTTTGTAAATTCTGCGGAAATCCCCCCACGGCGGCATGCAAAACGCTTGACGAAAGATGAAGAAACTGTTACAATAGTATAAAGATATCGTTTCTTCCCGCTTTCCCCTGCCGGGAACGCGGTGCTGATCCAAGGAGGTTTCTTTGCGATGAAAAAGCTTTGTCTGCTTATGGCGCTGGTGCTGCTGCTGGGCAGCGCCGGGATGACGGCCGCGCTGTCCGACGGAAGCAATCTGCAGGCCGATCCCATGGACGTATCCAAGACCTCGCCCGCTTCCTCTTTCTCCCTGCCGGAAGGGTATGATCCCGCCTCGGAGGAGGATAACGGCGCATCTTACGTCTATAACTCTTATTCCAGTAGCTATGACACGTCCATCTACGCCGGGGCCACGCCCATTCCCCTGGACCCCATCGATATGCCCACTCCCACGCCCAAGCCCACGCTGACCTTCAGCTACGGCCTGGTTACGTCGGACGCGCTGCACCTGAGCTTTGAAGCGCCCGTAGGCTGGGGCATCGATACGTCGGTCAGCGATACGGTGAAGCTGGTGAACCAGACCACCCTGGACGGTTACAATGCCACCATCACCGTGCGCTTGTATGCCGTGGAGTCCGCCTTTAAGCTTGCCGACCTGCGCACCGAGCTGCGCAATACCCTGAAAGAGCTGGGCCAGTACAACTTCGCCAAGTGGAGCACCACGGATACCGCCAGCCGCACGCTGCTGAAAAAGGACGGCTACTACGCCGATTACAAGGGGAAGTATTACGACGGCACCGCCGTTCACGGCCGTGTGATGATGGCCCTGCTGGACAATCATCAGGTGCTGCTGGTGCATCTTTCCTGCCCCGACGGCTACTTTGACAGCAGCTATAAGGCCGTAATCAACCATGTGCGCGAAACCTTGAAGCAGATCTGATTCTTTGTGCCGCGAAACCTGTCGGCACTGTTCAGCCGCGGCGAAAAACATTCGCCGCGGCGTTATTTTGGGAAAGGAAACAACCGTTCATGAAGCGACTGATCTCCCTTTGCGCCGTTCTTCTGCTGCTTGCAGGCATGTGCCCCGCCCGCGCGGAACGCGCCCCCATTCCGGACGTACTCCGTTTTTCCCAAAAGCAGATGGGAAGGGAATACGTGCGGAACAATCAGTACATCCTTCGCACCTATCCTCAGACCGCCAACGAAGCCGTAAACGAGGAACTGCGCGTTCTGATCGACGGCATGACGGAAAAGGGACGCGCCTTCCTGCCCGACGGAAAAATCCAGATCGCGTCCTGTCTGGACGTGGGAACCACCATTTTCCGCACCGGCAGCCGGTGGATGAGCTTCCTGACCATTGCCCTGATCTCACACGAACGGGAACAGGTCTATGTGGATTTCGACGCCCGGGTATGCGATATGGTTTCCGGCAGCCGCCTGACCCTGGCCGATCTCTTCGCTCCGGACAGCGCGGCCTGGGATATGCTGGCCCAGGCGGTAAGAGAACAGCTGACGGATTATTTCATGTACGAAACGCCGGACAATGCCGCCCTGGAAGCCCTCTGCACCCGGGAAGCCCTGGAAAACACCGCCTTTACGCTGACCCCCGCCAAGCTGGAGCTGCACTTCCGTGCCGACGCCCTGTACCCCGGAAAAAATACCCTGATGCACGTGAAGCTGTACTATTCTTCCCTGCGCCCCCTGATGACCGCGCTGGGCCGGGAAATCACCGACAACAGTTCCTATAAAATGATCGCCCTCACCTACGACGACGGCGGCGCCAAGTCTTACACCAAGAGTCTGCTCCTTACCTTGCGGCAGCACGGCGCAAACGCCACCTTCTTTATCGTGGGCACCATGATGGACGCCAACCATAACATGATGTGCCGCCAGCACGACGCGGGTTTCGCTTTAGCCAGCCATAACTACACGCATACCTACTCCGGGATCACGAAGGAAAGCGTAAACCAATGGAAAGCGAAGTTTGATGCGGAAATGGACGCCGTCGTTGGCATACGTCCCGCCTACATGCGCGCGCCGGGCGGCCATTCCGATCTGTTTATCAAAGCCGGCGTGGACATGCCTATGATCCATTGGAGCCTCAATTCCACCGACTCCGGAAACGATAACGTGGCCGCGGTAGCGAGCATTGTATCCTACGGTGCCAAAGACGGCGCGGTGGTGCTGATGCACGATCTGAATCCCCTTTCCTGGGAGTACACGGATATGATCCTGCAAAGCCTGGAAAAAATGGATTTTTTGTGCGTTACGGTTGACGAACTGTTCGACCATTACGGCGTGCCGCTGCTTCCCAACCAGGAATACAAAGGCTGCACAGAACAAGCGGAAAAATAGGGCGTCCGATCATTTTTCCTCCCGCCGCCGCATACCCTGTCCCGAAGGGAGGCGGGGACCGTGCGGCAGGAAATTCAGGATCGCTGCGTGCGGCTGGGACAGTATATCGCGCGCACAGGGGCCACGGTGCGCCAGACGGCGGAGTGCTTTGGCATGAGCAAAAGCTCCGTTCACAAGGACGTGCACGAGCGGCTTCGATCCATCCATCCCGGCCTGTACGCCGAGGTGCGGGAAATCCTTGATTACCATCACGCCGTGCGCCACCTGCGCGGCGGTGCCGCCACGCGCATGCGCTGGCGGCGCATCCGTCAGCAGATGCGGCAGCGCACGAATTGATAAAAAACCGCCCGCCGAATGATAAAAAGCGCTCATCGAATCCGTTTACAATTTGTTCATTATATGGTATAATCTTTTCAGACTGATTATCGGTCGGACAAGGAGGAAAACCATATGAAAAAGTACCTGTCCCTGTTCCTGAGCCTGTGCCTCATTCTGGGCAGCATGGGCTTTGCGTTTGCGGACGCCGCTTTTGCCCCCGGCACCTACACGGGCACCGCGGAAGGCTTTGCGGGCGATGTGAAAGCCACGGTGACCGTGGATGAAAACGCCATCGTCGCCATCGAAATCGTGGGCGCGGATGAAACCCCCGCCATCGGCGGCGCGGCCATCACTGCCATGCAGGAAGCCTACGTGGGCAAGGCCGATGCGGAAGCCGTGGACGCCGTAGCCGGAGCGACTTTCACCTCCAAGGGCGTGAAGGCCGCCGTGGCCAAGGCCCTGGCCGCCGCCGCTCCCGCTGCTGCCGCCCCCGCCGCTGCGCCCGCCGACGCGGCGCTGGCCTTCACCGCCGGTGAATACACCGCCACGGCCCAGGGCTACAACGGCCCCACCACCGTGAAGGTGACCTTCGGCGCGGACAAGCTGGAAAAGATCGAGATCGTGTCCACCGTGGAAACCCAGCACGTGGGCGACGTGGCCTTCGACATCATGATCCCTGAAATGATCGAAGCGAACGGCTCCGGCGTGGACGGCGTTTCCGGCGCCACCTTCTCCTCCCGCGCTCTGCGCACCGCCGTGAACGACGCCGCTGAGCAGGCCGCCTGCACCAACCTGGACGCCTTCAAGGCCGCCAAGGTGGAGCACAAGGCCAAGGAAACCCAGAACCTGGAATATGACGTGGTCATCGTCGGCGCCGGCGGCGCTGGCATTTCCGCCGCTGCTCAGGCCGCCCAGGACGGCAACACCGTGCTGGTGATCGAAAAGAACGCCGAGGTCGGCGGCAACACCCTGGTGTCCGGCGGCCAGTATCAGAGCGTGATGCCTTACCTGGTTTGGGACCCCGCTGATCCCGACGCCACCACCGGCGTGTACGCCTTCGACGGCCAGACCTACGACAAGGTCAAGTCCGTGCAGGGCTGCATCAACGAGCTGAAAATGATCCTCAACTGGAGCGAGGAACCCTTCGACGAAGAATACTACAAGACCCACGAATTCGTGGCCGGCGACGCCGCCGAGCTGTCCAAGCACGGCGTGCATGCGGAATACCTGCCCATCCTGCAGGCTTTAAAGGCCGAGATCCGCGAATATTTCGTGTGGGCCGCGCCCCAGCTGGCGGCGGGCAAGAGCGAAAGCCAGCTCACCCTGTTCTCCACCCTGAATCTGCATATCTTCCAGACCTACTACGGCGGCCTGCGTCCCAGCGCCGACGGCAGCGAATGGATGTACGGCAACGTGGACCTGGTCAAGCAGTTCGTGCTGGGCGGCCAGGGCCTGAAGGAGTGGCTGGAAGCTCAGGGCTCCACCTTCATCGAGAACACCCAGCCCACCCTGATCGGCGCGCTGTGGTATCGTGAAAATGAATTCATCGGCTCCACCGTCGACCTGGACGGCGACGGCAATCCCGAAATGGGCCGCTGGGGCAGCTACTTCGCCGCGCCCATGAAGACCATCTATGAAGCCAATACCGCCAACCGCATCATGACCCGCACCACCGCCAACGAGCTGATCGTGGAAAACGGCCGCGTAGTCGGCGTGAAGGCCACCCAGTTTGACGGCACCGAAGTGATCGCCAAGGCCAAGAAGGGCGTTATCCTGGCTACCGGCGGTTACGCCGCCAACATCCAGAAGGTGCTGGACGCCAACGTGTACTGGAGCACCGAATACCTGTCCACCGCCACCAAGACCACCAACCGTTCCTCCCTGCAGGGCGACGGCATCACCATGGCGGAAGCCGTGGGCGCCGCCACCACCGGCATGGGCTTCACCCAGCTGATGCCCATTTCCTGGGTAGACAACGGCAACCTGGCTTTCGGCGGCGGCAACTACGCCTGCTGGATCAACCCCACCACCGGCCACCGCTTCGTGGATGAAGGCTCCGAGCGCGACGTGCTGTCTCTGGCCGAATTCCGCAACGGCATGGAAGTGAACGGCACCAAGGGCGTGTTCCTGGAATTCTACAACAAGGAACAGATGATGCCCGCCCCCATGCAGCTGGCCGA
>CACWWM010000011.1 GCA_902764565.1 uncultured Eubacteriales bacterium | reverse complement strand
GCAGCGTCTCGGCATCGCCGTAATCGGGGATATCGGCCAGGTACTGCGCGGCCAGCTCATACTGGTCCTGGGCGATGGCGGCTTCCGCCAGGGCGTAGGTGCACATCTCGTACTGCTGGCGGGCGTCCTGATAGCTCCCGGCCAGGTTGAACTGCTCGGCGGCCTGGGCGGCGTTGCCCGCATCCAGCAGCTGCTTGCCCCAGGTGTAATGGGCCTCCTGCAGCATGGCGGCGGCCTCCTCGTCCCCCTCCAGCGTTTCCAGCTGGGCGATGGCGGCGGCATACTGGGCATCCTTGATCATCTGCCGTGCCAGGCTGCGGCGGGCGGAGGCCAGCTGCTCGGCGCTGTCCTCATATTCGCCCAACGCCTCGAAGCTTTGCACGGCGGCGGCATAATCGCCGGCAGCCAACTGGCCCGCGGCCTGGCCGTAGCGCAGCTGCAGCACGCGGTCGTTGGTATCCTTGTATTCCGGGATGCTGGCAAACAGCTCCAGCGCGCCCTCGGCGTTCCCGGCCTCCTGCAGCGCCACGGCGGGCGCGTAATAGCTCTCCTTGAGCAGCGCCAGGGCCGGCTCATAATCCATGGTCTCGCCCAGGATCTCCCGGGCCAGGGCATAATCGCCCGCGTCCATGGCCGCCTGGCCCAGCGCCTCGCTGCACTGCCAGGATTTTTCCAGCGAATCGCGGAAGGTCAGGATTTTATCGAACATCGCCTTGGCGGCGGCGTAATCGCCGGCATCCATGCTTTCCTTGGCCATATCGTACCGGATTTCGTTGATGAAATTCCCGGCGAAGCGGTGGCCGGAAACGGTTTCCAGCATGGCCAGGGCTTCCTTTTTGTTTCCTTCCTCCAGCAGCGCCAGAGCGGGATAGTACACGCAGTCCTTTTTGGCCTCCTGGGCATCCTGCAGGTCGGGCGCTTTATCAAAGAAAGCGGCCGCGCCTTCGTAATCCTTCTGTTCCAGCTGGGCCAATCCCAGATAGTAATAGCACTGCTGCATCAGAACCTTGGAATCCTGATAGCCCGAAATCTTTTCCAGCATGGAAGCGGCCCGGGCGTATTCCTTGTTTTCCATGGCCGCGACGGCGGGAGCGTACAGGCAGGCGGTGGCCCGGCGGTAAGCGTCGGAGTAATCCCCGGCCAGCAGGAAGTATTCGGCGGCGGTATCGTAATCCTCGGCGGCAAAGAAATGATCGCCCGCCAGATAGTAAGCCCGCTGCAGCTCCAGGGCGGAATCCCGGTACGCGCCCAATTGCAGGTAATAGTCGATGGCCGTCAGGGGATCGCCCTCGGCAAGGGCTTCGGCGGCGGGCTGATAGAGGCATTCCAGGGCGTTGGTTTCCGCGTTCTGGTAGCTGCCCAGGCTCAGGAATTTTTCCCGGGCGTCGGCGTATTCCTTTTTCGCCATCATGGCCATGGCCCATTCGTATTCGGCCTGAACGATCCGTTCCCCGGCGTCGGCATAATCCGGCACCTGGCTGAACATTTCGATGGCGGCTTCCCAGTTCCCGGCGGTCATCAGCTTTTCGGCGTTCACATACCGGGCTTCCTGGGCACGCTGGGCGCTGTCTTTGTAGCTGCCCAGCTCGTCAAAGGCGTTCTGAGCCGAGCGCAGGGAGGTATACGTGCCGATGTTCAGGGCGGAAAGGGCGGCGCGGTAATCACATTCCAGGGCCAGGTCGGCGCTGTCCCGGTAATCCTCCAGGGCCAGGAACTGTTCCTTGGCGGAATCGTACAGGCCGTTGGTCAGGGCCAGGTTGGCCTGGTAATAGCGGTAATAGGGAATGCCATGGAAATAAACCGCGTAGGCCAGCGCGGCGACGATGACCAGGGAAATGACCGCTGTCACGATGATCCGGCGGCGGCGGCGGCGCTTTTTTTCCCGCGCTTCCTTTTCGGCGGCGGCGTGCCGGGCTGCCTCCCGCACGCGGCGCTGATCCTCTTCCCAGGCGCTCTGCCGCTGGAAGATGATCTTTTCGATGGCCGCTTCGTTGAGCTGGGTGAAGATCTCGTGCTTCTCCCGGTGGCAGCGGCGGCAGGTATCCGCGCTGGCGGCGTTGGGTCTGCCGCACACGCACACCCACACACTGCCCTGATCGCTGGGATAGCAGGACGCATCCCGCCCGGCCAGCTCCTGCATCACCTGCAGCCGCTGGCCCTGAAGCAGGGGAGAGGGGCGGTATTCGGCGGGGTCGGCCATGCCGCGGCGCCATACGGTGCCGTCCGCGTACCAGGCTTTTTCGATCAGCACCTCCAGATCCTGGGCTTCGAGGGCTTCATCCACCTGAAGGGACGCTTCAAAAGCGTGGTGGGAGGGGCCGTCCAGGCCCTGCACCCTTTCCACGTGGCGGGCGAAACGCTGCCCTTCGCCGTTAAAGCACAGCACGCAGAACTGAATGCTGTTCACGGCCTTTTCGGACAGATTGTATATCTGCATCGTCAGGATGGGGTTCTGGGGAGAGGGCATCCTGCAATGCCATAATTCGATCGGACAGGTCAAGTCGATCCGCATGGAGAAAACCTCCGAGCTGTGAGGGTTTGATGGGGCGCGCAGTATCGTCCGGGGGAGAGGGTCAGCGCAGCATGAGCGTCATGCTCTGCAGCTCGCCGATCACGAAGGTCATATACCATGCCACGGTGCGGCCGTCGCCCAGGGAAAGGGCGTAGCTCACTTCCGCGTTTTCGGGGCTGTAGGCCAGCACGCCGTAGGGAGCCGTCTGCCCGTCGCCGTACAGGAGGATGGTATCGTCGGAGTTAAAGATTTCCGCGTGGCGGAAACGGAACAGCACGCTGTCCAGGCCGTCGCCTACGCGAACGCCCCGGGGGCCGTCCACGTTCACGTCGTTGATGGTCACGCTGTCCACGGCGGTGAACTGCCGCTGGGCGTCATAGCGGAGCAGCACGGAAATGCCTTCCCACTGGAGCAGGCGCAGGAAGGAGCCGTCGGAATCCTCCGTCCACTCTTCCACGGGGGCGGGGCCCAGCACGTCGGTCAGGCCTTCCGCGGTCAGATCCAGGAAGTCCAGCACATCGGAGGCGCTTACCCGCAGGGCCAGATCCTCCCGTTCAAAGGGGGCCAGGGCTTCGCCGCCGTCCATGCTGACGGGATAGGCGAAGTATTCACTGATTTCCTGCATTTCCGCGATTTCCTGGATTTTTTCCAGCGCTTCCGCTTCTTCCAGAATTTCATCGTCCACGGCGATCCGGATGGAGGTCACATAGCCGTTTTCCAGCTCATAGGACACGGAGGAAACCGACACGCCGTCCGCCTGCCAGGAAAATACTTCGTAAGCGATCCGGTACACCCGCTGGCCGTCCCGCAGCACATAACCCGCGCTCACTTCCGGTTTTTCGCCGGAAATGAACAGCGCGGCGTCGTAATAGGAGCCGTTCAGCGTGGGGTTGTCGTTGGGATAAGCGCTCAGCACTTCATCCGGCGCGGCGCCGAGAAAGAGACCCCGCAGGTCCGCCTGGTTTTCGCCCGGGTAAGCGGAAAGGATGGCGCTGGATTCCGTCAGGGATTCGTCGGCGATCACCAGGACGGTTTCGTCCAGATACACCTGAGCGCCGCCCGCTTCCAGGGGAACAACCTCCACGTTTTCCCCCGTTAAGGCGGCCTGGCCCAGGCTGTTCAGATAGATTTCGATTTCTTCCCGGGTCATGGCCGCGTTTTCATCCACAGGCACGTCTTCCGCCAGAGCGGCGGAGGAAAGCAGCATCGCAAGGGCCAGCAGCAGACAAAACAGCTTTTTCATTTCGGTTCTCCTTATTCATGAAGGTTCTTTACGCCTTGGGGCGTAATGAGGGCATAGAGCAGCCTCGCCTTGGGGGCGGGCTCTTTGGTAAACGCAAGGGCGCTGAGCACCCGTTCTTCCGTTTCTTTGGCGCTTTCCTCGCTGGCCGCGTGCAGGGTGCACAGCACGTCGCCGGGCTTCACTTCGTCCCCGATGCGCTTTTCCATGACGAAGCCCACGGCGGGGTCGATTTCGTCCTCCTTGCGCACCCGGCCCGCGCCCATGCGCTGGGCGGCCAGGCCCAAGGCCGTGCCGTTCACGTGGGCCAGGAAACCGCCCTCCCGGGCCCGGACGGGATAAAGCACCGGGGCCTTGGGCAGCAGGTTCACGTCGTCGCACACCCGGCAGTCCCCGCCCTGGGCGGCGATCATTTCCTTGAGCTTTTGGAGGCCCGCCCCGCTGTCCAGCGCCCGGTTCAGCTTTTCAAGCGCTTCTTCTTCCGTATCCGCCACGCCGGAGGCCAGCAGCATCTGCGCCCCCAAGAACAGGGACACCTTTTTCAGCGGCCCCTGAGCGCGGCCCGCCAGAATGTCGATGGCGTCCTTCACTTCCAGGGCGTTGCCCACGTGGGAGCCCAGGGGTTCTTCCATGCCGCTGACCACCGCCACGATGCGCCGTCCGGCGTGGTCGCCGATGGCCACCATGGCCTTTGCCAGCTCGACGGAGGCTTCCAGGGTGGGCATCAGGGCACCGGAGCCGGTTTTCACGTCCAGCACGATGGCTTTGGCCCCCGCCGCAAACTTCTTGGATAAGATGCTGCTCACGATCAGGGGAATGGAATCCACCGTGGCCGTCACGTCCCGCAGGCTGTACAGGGTCTTGTCCGCCGGGGCCAATTGGGCGCTCTGGCTCACCACGGCGCAGCCCACGGTGCGCACGATATCCTGAAATTCTTTTTCCGAAAGGGCGATGCGCATGCCGGGGATGCTTTCCAGCTTATCCAGGGTGCCGCCGGTATGGCCCAGGCCCCGGCCGCTCATTTTCAGCACCTTGCCGCCGCAGGCCGCCACCAGGGGGGCCAGCACCAGGGTGGTGGTATCGCCCACGCCGCCGGTGGAATGCTTATCCACGGGCACGCCGCCCACGTCGGGCTTCAGCATATCGCCGGAATTGGCCATGGCCATGGTCAGATCCGCCGTTTCCCGGGCGTCCATGCCGTTCAGGCGAATGGCCATCAGCAGGGCGGCCAGCTGGTAATCCGGCAGCGAATGATCCGCCGCGCCCCGGACAAAAAGACCGATTTCTTCCGCCGAGAGCGCCTTCCCGCGCTTTTTGTTTTCCAGGACGGATAATATGTCCATGCAGAACCCTTCCTTATAAGAGCACGATTCAAATTCATTATAGCATAGATCGGGGATTCCGTAAAGCAATTGAAGAAAATAAATCGTAAAAAAGCCGTAACATTTTTTTAAAAACGCTTGACCTCGTAACAAAAATGTAATACAATGCAGGAGAAAGAATGGATTTTTTCATCCTTGAAAAGAATGGAGCCCGAAAAGGGCCGCGAAACACAAGCGGATGGGGTGTCATTATCTATGAAGCAAAAAGGGACGCTGAACCGGATCGTTTCCATTGCGCTGCTGCTGGCGCTGGCGCTGTCGCTGCTGCCCACGGGCGGAGCGGCTGAGGCCCAGCATGGCTACCTGGTGATCAACAACAACACCACGAACCGGGTGGTCAATTTCCGCGCCAAGCCCAACACCAACGACAATACCAACTTCCCCATTGCCCGCCTGCCGGAGTATTGGGTGGTGGAGGTATTGAGCCATCAGACCGGCTGGTACAAGGTCACCGCCAATATCAATACTGCGGGCGGCACGCCGGATTACCGCACCGGCTACGTGATGGACACGTTCCTCAAGCAGATGACGGCGGAGGAGGAAAACGCCTGGCGGATGAATCCCACGGCTACCTATAAGCCCGGCGGAAGCAGTCAGGACGCCACGCCTACGCCTACGCCCACGCCCACAGCCACCGGGAATACCATCGTGCCGGAGCTGACCTACGGCCGCGTGACCGCCGACGAGGTGTTTTTCCGCAAAACCGCCAGCACCAGCGGCGATTACTGGACCAAGCTGCCCGCGGGGTGGATGCTGACCGTGCTGGACGTGACCGTAAAGAACGGCATTACCTGGTATAAGGTGAAGGGCAATATCCCCACCAACCTTACCCGTACCTATACCGGTTATATTCACGGCAATTTCTTTGCCATCATTAACGACGCGCCCGTTACCACCCCCAGCCCCACGCCCACCGGCGCTTCCGTCAACAGCGATTACGCTTTGGTGACCCTGGACGGCGTGAATCTGCGCCAGACCCCCGGCGGCACCACCCTGACCGCTTTGATGGCGAACACGGTAATCAACGTGCTTTCCGCGCCTGCCGGGAATACCGAAAACGATTGGTTCTATGTGGAAATCAACGGCATGTACGGCTATTTGCCCGCCACCGCCCTGCGGGTGCTGACCACAGCGGAGCTGGGCAGTTATGTGCTGCCCGCCAAGCCCTCCGGAGCTTATCCGCCCGTCATCACCGGCAGCGGATATGTGAAGCTGGTCAAGGACAAGGTGAACATCCGCAAGACGCCCGCCGGCACCGTGCTCACGCCCAAGACCGCCGATAAGGTGCCTGTGGGTACCGTACTGGCTTATACGGAAGGCCCTGTGGCCAACAGCGGTTACAACTGGGTGCTGGTCACCTACAACGGCATCACCGGCTATGTGCGCAGCGATTGCTTCACTTACTGCGACAAGGACGGCAATCCCGCCGCCACCGCCACCGCGCAGCCCACTGTAACGCCCACCCCCACGGCTACGAACGGCGGCGTCGCCAACCAGGGCTATATCAAGCTGATCAAAGGCGGCGTGAACCTGCGCAGCAGCGTATGGGGCAACGTGCTTGCCCAGCTGCCGCGCGATACGGTGCTGCCCTACTTCAACATCGTAAAAACCAACGGCACCTCCATCGAAACCTGGTATGAGGTCTATTACAGCAAACAGGATACGTTCGGATTTATTCTGAGCTCCATGGCGACCCCCTGCGACGCCAGCGGCAAGCCCGTTGATCCCGGCGTGCTGCCCACCAGCGAACCGGTCACGGTGGTCGGCTATGTGGCCACCGGCGTATCCGCCGTGTGGATCCGCAAAACGCCCAATACCGGGGCGGAAACCGCGGGTCAGGTGAAGACCAAGGGCACCGTGCTGCCCATGATCGGCCCCGCCGTGGTGACGGATTACACCTGGTTCCCCGTTCAGACTGCCGACGGCACCCGGGGCTATCTGCGCGGCGACTGCGTGTTCCAGCTGGCCCCCTGGCAGATCGATCTGTACAATTCCACCGGCAAGCTGGCCACGCCTACGCCCGGTCCCGCTACACCTAAGCCCGGCTTCAGCAGTTATCTGCAGGTGATGGGCGGATCGCTGTGGATCCGCGAAACGCCCAGTAAAAAGGCCGGTACCATGGGCAAGCTGGCCGACGGAACGATCATCAAATTCAATAAAAAGCAGACCGTGTCCGGCGTGGACTGGTATCAGGTCACCAACAGCGGGAAGACCGGCTGGGTGATGGGCACCTATACGCGCGTGCTGACCAACGCCGAATATGAGGCGATCATGGGCACGCCCACGCCCGTTCCCACCATCACGCCCCAGGGCACCGTCAATCCCTCCGATTTCAGCGATCTGATCATGACCACCACGGTTCGCGTGCGCATCCGTGCCGCCGGTTCCATGAACGGCAAGGAAATCGGCATGGTGTATAACGCGGGCACTGTGTTCACCTATCTGGGCAGCTATACCGCGCCCACGGCGAGCAACCCCTACTACTGGTACAAGGTAAAGTATCAGAACGTCACCGGCTGGATGCGCGGCGATTGCGTGTGGGTGCTCACCAAGGCGGAAAAGGAAGCTTACCAGAACAGCAACGGCGGCAACAACAACGAAACCGTCACTTACCGTACCCTGTCCCTGAATTCCACGGGCGAAGACGTGACCCGCCTGCAGCAGAAGCTGGTGGAGCTGGGCTATCTGAACGCCGATCAGGTGAGCGGCACCTACCTGTCCAGCACCCAGACCGCCGTGATCAAGTTCCAGCAGGCCAAGGGCCTCGTGGCGGACGGCATCGCGGGCACCAAGACCCAGCACGCCCTGTACGGCACCTCTGAATCCGGCACTGAATTGAACGGCAGCGGCAGCTCCGTCAGCGTGACCCTGTATCCCGTGGAAAAGATCGACTGGTACACGGGCGGCATCCAGAGCATCTGGAAGAACGGCACCGTGGCCATCATCACCGACGTGTACACCGGCATCTCCTTCCGGGCCCAGCGGCTCTACGGCGATTATCACGCCGACTGCGAGCCCCTGACCACCGCCGATACCGCCGCCTACTGCCGCATTTACGGCGTGAGCACGCCCCAGGAAATCGAGGACCGGGAACAGGAGCTGCGCTCCTACATGCGCCGTCCCCTGTGGGTGACCATCGGCGGGCGCACCTTCGCGGCCTCCATGTACGGCATTCCCCACAACTACGAAGGCGACCGGATCCCGGACAACGGCTACACCGGCCAGTTCTGCGTCCACTTTGTCAACAGCAAGGTGCATAAAACCGGCCTCGTGGATACGGACTCCAGCGCCAACGGCTACTTCAGCCACCAGACCGCCATCCAGTACGCTTACACGCACTCGATCAGCGGAACCAAGTAAAAAGATGAAATACGATGTCATTGTCATCGGCGGAGGCGCGGCGGGATTGACCGCCGCGCTTTCCGCATCCGGGCAGGGCGCGCGGGTGCTGGTGCTGGAAGCGGCGGGCCGGGTGGGCCGGAAAATCCTGGCCTCCGGCAACGGGCGCTGCAATCTGGCCAACGTCGGCCCGGCAAGCTATCCCGGCGGCGGGGCATTCGCCCAAAATGTTCTGCGGCAATGTCCGGTGAGCCGGGTACTGGATTTCTTTCATGGCCTGGGCCTGGTGACGGTGGAGGAGGACGGGGGCCGGGTCTATCCCGGCTGCGGTCAGGCCGCCGCCGTGCTGGACGTGCTGCGGGGGGCCATCGAACGCCGGGCAATCGAAGTCCTGTGCGACACGCCCGTTCAGCGTATCCAGCCCACGAAATGGGGCCTGCGGGTGCAGACCGGGGGAAAAACCCATGACGCTTCGGCTGTAATCGCCGCCTGCGGCGGCATGGCCGGGGGCAAGCTGGGCCACGACGGCGGCGCGTATCAGCTGCTGACCGATTTGGGCCATACCCTCACGCCGGTGAAGCCCGCCCTGTCGCCGCTGATGGCGGAGAAAAGCGCCGTCAGGGGCCTGTCCGGTCTGCGGCTGCCCGCCATTCTGACCCTGTGCGGTCAAAAGGGCCAGCCCTTGGGCAATCCTTTCCAGGGGGAAGCGCTGTTCACCGATTACGGGGTCAGCGGGGTCTGCGCCATGGAGCTTGCCCGCCGCGCCGGGGAGGAAAAGGAAAAAACGGGCGCCTGGCCCACGCTGTACATGGATTTTTCGCCCATGCTGGGTCTGTGCCCCCGGTATTACGGCGCGCTGGACGAAGCCTGGCGCGATCCGGGCCGCCACCTGAAACCCATGCGGGCATTTTTGGAAGATCGGGCGCATACCCTGCCCAAAGACGCGCTTTTGCAGGGCATGGTTCCCCGCCTCCTGGCGGAGCGGCTGAAAGGCCAATCCCTTCCCGAATTGGCCCGCAGTTTATCCGCCTTCCCTGTGCCGCTTACCGGGGTTCGGGGGCTGGAATACGCCCAGGTGACCGCCGGCGGCATTGCCTGCCGGGAATTTGACCCGGACACGCTCCGATCCCAACTTGTTCCCGGTCTGTATGCCGCCGGGGAAATGCTGGATGTGGACGGGGCCTGCGGCGGGTTCAACCTGCAATTCGCCTTCGCTTCCGGCATTGTGGCCGGGGAACAGGCGGCGCGGACAATATTGAGGCCGTAAAGCGACTGTTTGGATGACGCTTTAAGGACACTTTATGTCAGCAAAAGAGTTGAGAGTTGGGAGTGGAGAGTTGAGATTTATATAGTCAATCAAAGCAGGATTCTCTTGTGATTAACATGATATCATCTCAACTCTCAACTCTTAACTCTCCACTCTGCCTTAAAGCGCTCATAAAATCAGAAAAGGAGGAATCACTCATGGCTCACCCCTTCGTTTCCTTAACGCCCGGCACGCTGCTGGCCCCGGTGCCCGCCGTTATGGTGTCCTGCGCCCTGCCTGAAAAGAAACCCAATATCGTCACCATCGCCTGGGCGGGCACCGTCAATTCCGATCCGCCCATGTGCTCCGTATCCGTGCGCAAGGAGCGCTTTTCCCACGATATCATCCGGGATTCCGGGGAGTTCGTCATCAACCTGTGCGGGCAGGAGCAATTGAAGGGCCTGGATTTCTGCGGCGTGAAATCGGGCCGGGATGTGGATAAGTTCGCCGCCTGCGGCTTTACGCCCGTATCCGTGCCGGGGTTCGCCGCTCCCGCGGTGGGGGAATGCCCCCTGTACCTGGCCTGCCGGGTCACGTCCGTGCAGGAATTGGGCAGCCACGACCTGTTTTTGGGCAGGGTGGAGCAGGTGGGCGTGCGGCCTGATCTGATCGATCAAGCGGGCCGCATCGATTTCGGCAAAGCCCGTCTGATCGCTTACAACCACGGGAATTATTACGCCCTGGGCGAAGCGCTGGGGTTCTTCGGCTGTTCCGTGGCCGCCCCGGACGTGCTGGAACGCCGCATGAAACAGCTGAAAAGCGGAAAGTGAATAGTTAAAAAGCGGAAAATGGAAGTGAAAGCGATTTGGCCGGCGTTTGGACCGTTCAAACCTTCACGTTTCACTTTCCACTTTTTTTATTTTTTGAAGGTTTTTTCTCCATCCGCGCAGAAATAATCAGCAGACCATTCAAAGGAGGAAATGCGTATGAAGTTCGCCATCGCCTGCGACCCGGCCGGCATGCCGCTGAAGGAGCCCATCAAGGAAACCTTGAAGGAATTAGGCGTTGAATACGAGGATTTCGGCATCAGCGAGGGCGATCCCCGGGATTACCCCGTCTTCGCCGTGCGCGCCGCCAATGCTGTGGTGAACGGCGGCTGCGACCGGGGCATCATCCTGTGCGGCACCGGCGTGGGCATTTCCATCGCCGCCAACAAGGTGCCCGGCATCCGCTGCTGCTGCTGCTCGGACTGCTACAGCGCCAAAATGAGCCGCGCCCACAACGACGCCAACATGCTGGCGTTGGGCGGCCGGGTGATCGCCCCCGAACTGGCGAAGCTGATCGTGGAGATTTGGGTGAAAACCCCCTTCGAGGGCGGACGGCACCAGCGCCGCATCGACATGTTTTCCCTGATCGAAGCGGGCAAGCCTTTGGAATAACGCAGCCGGAGGGCGGCTGTTCATCGCTTTTGCCATACCGACAGTCAAAAAATACGGGAGGAGACGAACCATGAATACCTGGATCAGGCGGTCAGGCGTCCTGCTGGTGCTGCTGGCGGCGGTATCGCTGCTGTGCTCCTTCGCGCTGGCGGAAAGCACGCCCTGCACTATCTACCTCTATTCTGGCACGGGAAACACCGTCACCGTTACGGCCGCCGTGGGGGACGAGTACACCATTCCCGATTGTCCCGCCAGCTTCCAGCCGCCGTCCGCATACAGGCACTTCGGCGGATGGCGCGACACCATGACGGGCACGACCTACTACCAGCCGGGCGATACCGTCACCCTGACCGGGAATCTCGACCTGCAGGCCCGCTGGTACTTTGACAGTGAATACGACGTCCAGGGCACGCTGCCCAACGGCATGACCTGGAGGCTGCAGATTTCCGTGGGCGACGGCAGCGGCGAAGCGATCCCGGATGAAACCGGCGGACTGGGCGAAAACAGAAAGTACATCCGCAGCGCGTCCCTGACGATCACGGGCGAGGGGGCCATGCCCGATTATTCGGGGCAGTTCACTTCGCCCTGGGACAGCGTCCTGCACAGCCTGTGGAATAGGGGAAACGGCCTTTCCAGGCGTTCCATTACGCACAGCAGCTATGTCGGAAGCTGGCAGGAGGCGGTGCCCATCGCCATCACCCTGGACGACCGCATCACGGCCATCGGCAGCTATTGCTTTACGGGCAATACCAGCTTCTTTTATGAGACCATCCACCTGCCCTCCGGCCTCAGGCGCATCGAAGACTACGCGTTTTACGAAAACTACTGGCTCTTCGACGTACAGCTTCCCGACGGGCTGACCTACATCGGCGACTACGCCTTCTACGACTGCAAGGAGATCGTGGCCACCACCGACGAAACGTTCAGCTGGTATTACTTCAACATTAACCATCCCTTGCCCTATGACGGCGTGCTGACGATTCCGGACAGCGTGACGTATATCGGCAGCTATGCCTTCGCCAAGGCGGGCATGTTCCGGGTGCTCCTGCCCCACGGGCTGACTCAGATCAAGGCGGGCACCTTCTATAAAGCCCGCGACCTGAACTTCGCGTTCCTGCCCGATACGCTGGTGAGCATCGGCGACAGGGCCTTCGAGGGCTGCGGCACCGAGTATGAATGGCTCGGAGCCAACGGCTACGGCCAGGCGGACATATGCACAGGCTACCAGCTGACCGTGCTGCCCTATTCCGAGGTCTCCGATCCCCTGACGCTGACCGGATGCCGGACCATCCATTTCCCCGCCACCCTGCGCTCCCTGGGCGAATACGCCTTCTATAACTGCTCCGACGTGCGCAGCGTCGTGATCCCCGAAGGCGTGACCGAGATCCCGGACTATTGCTTCGCCTTCTGCCGGCATCTGGACCATGTGACGCTGCCCGAATCCCTGACTACCATCGGTCCGTACGCGTTCAACAAAACGTATTACACCGGCGCCAGCGTCTACAATATCGCAGATATCACCATCCCCCGGGGCGTGACGGGCATCGAGGATTATGCCCTGGGCTTCCGCAATACAGATCAGCGCCTGACCATGACCGTCCGGGGCTACCGCGGCACCGAGGCGGAACGCTATGCGCTCTGGGGCAGGGACCTGGATATGAGCGCCTTCTCCTACAGCCAGGGAACCTGGACCTTCATTCCCCTGGACACGGAAGTGCTGGGCCTCTTTGGCTCCATCAACGGCGCGGATTACGCCTGCGGCACGGACGCGGCGAATATGGGCAGCTATCTGTTCGAGGCCACCGATACGGAAAACGTGTATACGCTCACCGCCACCTTCCCGGGGGACAGCTACGTGGGCCTCAAGCGGGACAAGGACGATAAGGACGGCGCGGGCCTGCTGTATTACAGCGCGGCGGGGAACCCCGGCAGCGCTTCCAGCGCCGTGCTGACCGACCGGGGAGAAACCACCGACACCGGTCATCTGCTGTTCGTGCCCGGAAACCGGAAGGTGGTTTTCACCCTGACGCGGAATACTGACGGCAGCTTTACTCTGAGCTATGAGCAGCCCACCGATTACCGCGTCGCCGGGGACTTTACCGATTGGGATGAACTGCCCTTCACCTACAACACGGCGACCGGAAAGTATGAATATGCGGCCAGCCTTGATCCCGACGATCTCTATAACGGCTATGCGGACTTCTACCTCGTTCTCAACGGCGACAGCTACGGCGTGCTGGGGGAGGACAGCAAGATCTTTGACGCCGCGTCCGACATACCGGTGTATTCCATGCTTGACGGGGACGGCAACTATGATGACACGATCTTCAACCTGAATCTCTATCCTTCCGAAGCGGCGGATTTCACCCTGATTTTCGATAATGCCGCCAACACGCTGACCGTAACCAGCAACGTGACGCAGTACGCGGCCTATCTGCTGTTCCCGGAAAACGGCGGCATGACCATCCGCATGACCGATCCCGCCCAGCCCTCCGCCGGGCTGCCGGGGGAGGAAGGAGAGTGGATGAACTATGGCCTGCCGGACGAATGCTACGCTTTCGGCGGTGAAACCACGCTGTGGGCTTGCAGGGTGCTGTATGACGGGGAGGACGAGAATCCCTATGCCTTCCAGATCGCTTCGGGCGGCGTGTATTACGGCAATGATTCCGTGGTTTTCAAGGAGACCGCGGGCGACGCGAACAAGACCGTCAAGCTCATAGGCTCCCAATGGGCCCAGCTCCAGGCAAATCAGCGCACCGACGTCCTGGTGGAGGAGGACCGCTCCGGCATCTATGATTTCTACTACGGCATGGATACCCACCGGGTCATGATCAAGCGGCGGACGACGGATTACACCATTCAGTACGATCTGAGCAAGAGCTATGACGGATCCAGCGTATCCTTCTATCTGGAAACCTTCACCGTGCCCGGGATCGAGGACGCCGACGTGACCTGGTATCAGCTGGTTGACGGCGAAAAGATCGAATATGAGGATGGCTATTGGTGGTATGAGTACGGAGAAGTGCTCACCTACTCCCATTACTACGGCCCCTGTGAAGTGGGCGATTATGTGCTGGAGATCCGGGACTGGTACGGCGGCCTGCTGATCCGGCACTACTTCTCCATCACCGAAAGCAACATCCAGAGCGGCAATCATTCCTATGAGCTTACGGCCGTGCTGGATAAGGCATACGACGGGGAACCGGTGAGCTTCGATCCCTTCACGGATCTGGAGATCGACGGCGGCAAGACCGGCTGGGGCATGCTCCAGAAGAACGGCGAGGCCCGGTACCTCTGGCGCGTGCTGAGCGGGAAGACCATGACTGACATGACGGGCGTTCCCACGGATCCCGGCGAATACCAGCTGGTGATCCAAGAATACGGCGAGGTCGGCGGGAAAAAGGAAGAAGGGGAGAAGGACGAGGCCTGGACGGACGCGGCTTTCTTCCCCTTTGAGATCACCGGCACCGCTCAAACCCATACATACGGCGCGCCGGAATGGTCCTGGACCGGCACCGCTTCCGCTTCGGCCACCTTTACCTGCTCCGAATGCGAAGATACGCAGACCGTCGGCGCAAGCCTGACCTATCGGCTGGAGCAAGGCGCTCTGCTCTGCGTAGCCACGGTTGATTTCGGGAATCTGACCTACACCGACAGCGCGCCTGTGACGGGCGATATCCTGATCATGCCCGCCGGGCTGACCGTGATCGGCAGCGAAGCCTTCGCCAATATCGCTGCCGACGCGGTCGTCCTGCCCCGGAGCGTGACCGCCATCGCCGACGACGCCTTCCCCGCGGGCATCGACGTGTACGGCTTCCCCGACACCGAAGGCGCGGCCTACGCCGACAGGAGCGGCCGGACCTTCTATGAAATGACGGACTGAACAGAACAGAACATGCCGCCTGCCGGAGCTTTCCGGCAGGCGGTTTGGTTTTTCTTGAATATTCCGGGAAACTGTGATAAAATATATCGATCATAAAAGGTGCGGGGAAAACGGTTCCCTTGCCGGGCGGCAGGCCGGGATCGCTTTTCGTGGGCTGATCCCGCGCGTTTTTTCCGTCCGCTTCGCGGGAGGCAAACAGGAAAGGAGAGAGAAGATGGTCCCTTCTTTATATATCGTGATCCCCTGTTATAACGAGGAAGAGGTCCTGCCGGTGACAGCGCCGCAGTTCCTGAAAAAAATCGAAGATCTGAGCCGGGCGGGAAAAATCAGCGGGGAAAGCCGTGTGCTGTTCGTGGACGACGGCTCCAAGGATAAAACCTGGGAGATCATTTCCGGGCTGGCCGCCTCCGATCCGCGCTATACGGGCATCCGCCAAAGCCGCAACCGGGGC
>CACWWM010000010.1 GCA_902764565.1 uncultured Eubacteriales bacterium | reverse complement strand
CGGCCGGTTTCTGTATATCCTTGAACCGGTTTACGACAGCCAGGGCGCGTGCCGGTGCTACGCCGCGGTGTATATGGATATGGAAAGCACCGTCGTTTCCGGATATCAATTTTTGGCCCGCGTGCTTTCGCTGTTTTTCGGCTTTTTCATCACGATGCTCACGGTGACCATCTGGATGGTGGAATACAGCGTGATTCTGCCGATCAACGCCATGGCGATCACCACCGGGCAGTCCGCCTTTGATACGGAGCAGGCCCGCACAGACGCCGTTAAGAATATCAGCGGGCTGAAAATCAAAACGGGAGACGAAATCGAAAATCTGTACAGCTCCGTGGTTAAAACCACGGAGGATATGGTGAAGAACATCGAACAGGTGGAAAAGCAGGGAGAAGTAATCAACAAGCTGCAGAACGGCCTGATTATGGTACTGGCGGATATGGTGGAGAGCCGCGACCAATCCACGGGCGATCACGTGCGCAAAACCGCCGCCTATGCGGGCATTATCATGCGCCAACTGAAAAAGGACGGCATTTATACCGATCAGCTGACCGATTCCTTTATGCAGAACGTGGTCAATTCCGCGCCGCTGCACGACGTGGGCAAAATTCATGTTCCCGATTCCATTCTGAACAAGCACGGACGGCTGACCGACGAGGAATTTGAACAGATTAAACAGCATACCACCTCCGGCAGCGAAATCATAGCCCGGGCCACCAATATGGTGTCCGAAGGGGACGGGGGCTTCCTGAAAGAAGCGAAGGATCTGGCGCTTTATCACCATGAAAAATGGAATGGAACGGGGTACCCCTGCGGCCTGAAGGGCGAAGAAATCCCGCTTTCCGCCCGGATCATGGCGGTGGCGGACGTGTTCGACGCCCTGGTGTCCCGCCGCAGCTACAAAGAGGGTTTCCCCATGGAAAGCGCTATGCAGATCATTCATGAGGGCAGCGGCACACACTTTGATCCCCAAATCGTGGAAGCGTTTGAACGGGCCCGCGATGAGGTGGAGCAGGTCATGCTCAGCCATCAGAGCCAGTTCCGGTAACGTTTTTCCGCAATGGATCAAGGCTGTGAAAGAGGGGAAACCGAATCTCCGATTTCACAGTTTTTTCTTTTTGACGAAGCGGGAAGAAAACAGTGCCCTGTTTCGTTGAATGAATGAACACAAACGCGCAGATGCACGCAGCCGGGAGGCGAGAAACGATTGAAACACAAATGGATGAGAGCCGCGGCGATCGTTATGCTGCTGATTTTTCTTCCCGCGCAGGCTTTGGGTTACAGTACCTTGAAAAGAGGCATGAAGGGCAACGAAGTACTGGCCATGCAGAAAGCGCTGCAATCTTTGGGCTATTCCATTGCAGCGGACGGGAAATTCGGCCCCGCCACAGAAACGGCGGTCAAAGCTTTCCAGAAGCAGTATGGCTTGAAAGCAGACGGTTTGGCAGGCAATCTAACGCTGTCCCTGCTTTATTCACTGTCCCCAAATCAAGGGCAGGTCGTCAATCCCACCGCCGCGCCGACCCTTGCGCCCACGGCTGTGCCTTCCGGAAACGCTGTGCAGGCCATGGTGTACACCACCGGCGGGTCGCTGAACCTGAGGGCCTCTGCCAGCAGCAGCGCGAAGGTGCTCGCTCAAATTCCCTACGGCACATGGATCACGGTGTACACCAAGGGGCTTCAATGGTCGCTCGCCTCCTATAACGGGCTGACCGGCTATGTGATGACCCAGTACCTGTCCTTCGGAACGGCAGCGCCCACGCCGGCGCCCACCGCCGTTCCCACGGCGCAGCCCAATATTCCCAGCGGCGCGGTGGCTTATGTAACTACCTCCGGCGGATCGCTGAACCTGCGCCAGACGCCGTCTTCCTCCGCCAAGGTGTTATTGAGGATTCCCAACGGCGCGGCGCTGCAGCTTGTAAACAGGGGAAGCAGCTGGTGCGCCGTCTTTTACCAGGGTACCGCCGGCTATGTGATGGCATCCTTCCTGCGCTTTCCTGAATCGGCAGCCACGGCTTTGCCGACGCTCGCGCCTACCGCCGCCCCTACTGCCGCGCCCGTTGTGTCCGGGCAAAGCGCCGTCGTTACCACCAGCGGCGGCAGCCTGAACCTTCGGGAATATGCCAGCAGCAGCGCCAAGGTGCTGCGCACCATTCCCAACGGAGCCACGATCACGGTGACCGCGCGGGGCGGTACCTGGTGCTCCGTGTACTATCAGGGCACGGCGGGCTGCGTCATGACCGCGTATCTTCGCTTCTCTTCCGATCCCGCGCCCGCGGCGACGCCCACCCCGACGCCTGCCGCTCCCGGCGTTTCCATTGGTTCGGGCTTGGTTACCACATCGGGCGGCAGCGTGAACCTGCGGGCCCAGGCGTCCTCCGGCGCCAAAGTGCTTTTGGCAGTTCCCAACGCGTCCATCGTTACCGTTCATTCCAAAGGGGCGGATTGGAGCGCCGTAACCTATAAGGGAACATTCGGATATATCATGAGCAAGTATATTACCCTGATGAACGCCGGCGCGGCGGAGGACGGAAACCAGGAAGAGGAAGACCCCTCCGTGTATAAACGCACGCTGAAAAAAGGCATGTCCGGCGAGGACGTGACCTGGGTGCAGAATCGGTTGTCCGAACTGGGTTATTCGCTTGTTATCTCCAATCTGTATGACGACGCTACGTTCAGCGCGGTGAAGGCTTTCCAGACCCAGAACGGCCTGGAGGCCGACGGGCTTGCCGGGCAGCAGACGTTCGCGGTGCTGAAAAGCGAAAACGCCCGCCGGGCCGACGCACAGCCGCTGAACTACGCCACCCTGCGCATCGATGATTCCGGCGACGGCGTAAGGCAGCTGCAAACCGATCTGAAAGCGCTGGGTTATCCCGTTACCGTCAACGGCACCTATGACACGGACACCCATAACGCGGTGGTAGCCTTTCAGCAGCGAAACGGACTGGTGATCAGCGGCATTGCGGACGCCCTGACCCGCCAGGTGATTCACGGCAGGCAGGGGAAGAGCTATTCCACGCCGGTGGAAACGCTTCCGGCCAGCGAAGGCTGGATGGTGAGCCCGTCCGTCAGCCAAATCAAGCTGCTGCACTGGCAGAATGAAATCAAGCCCAACGTGAAAGCGGGGCAGACCTTCACCGTACTGGACCCCAATACGAACTTGAGCTGGAAGCTGGTATTCTATTCCCTGGGCCGCCATGCGGACAGCCAGCCCGCCTCCTGGAAGGATACGCAGATCATGAACCGATCCTTCGGCAGCACCTCCTGGACGATTCATCCGGTTTATGTGCTTTTGCCTTCCGGCCAGTGGACCATGGCCACCATGCACAATCGGCCTCACCTGTACGGTTCCATCACCAACAACGGCTTCGGCGGGCATTTGTGCGTCCATTTCCTTCGGGATATGGATGAAGCGAAGAAGAACGACCCCGATTATGGCGTGAACAATCAGGTCACGCTGCGCAGCGCCTGGAAAGCGCTGACCGGGGAAACGGTGAATTGATCCCATCCGAACGGCAAGCGGAAACTGCCTTTTTGCCAGGCGGTTTCCGCTTTTTTCCGAAATGTTTTCCCCCGAATGCTTTCAATTTGGCCGATTTTGTGTTATAATTCTTATTGAACGCGGCGCTTGACCGGCCGTGAAAATGAAACCTGCACCGGATGAAGTGGGGGATGCGTATGAAGCATGATGATATGGCGCGTCTGCTGGAAGCGATCCTTTCCTTGAAAACCAAGGAAGAGCTGGAGCATTTTTTTGAAGACCTGTGCACCATTCAGGAAATCAACAGTCTGGTGCAGCGTTTTGACGTGGCCCTGCAATTGGATCAGGGGCTGACCTATGCCCAAATCGCCAATATCACCCATGCCAGCACCGCCACCATCAGCCGCGTGAACCGCAGCCTGGTTTACGGCGCGGAGGGCTATAAGCTGGCTATCGAGCGCATGCGCAATCAAGAAAAAGAGGATACATGATGGATTTAACCGCCTTAAACCCCATGCAGCGAAAGGCCGCCGAAACGCTGGAGGGCCCCGTTCTGATTTTGGCGGGCGCGGGCAGCGGCAAAACCCGCACGCTCACCTACCGCATCGCGAACCTGATCAGCCATGGCGTGCAGCCATGGCATATTCTTGCGCTTACCTTTACCAACAAAGCCGCACGGGAAATGCGCGAACGTGTGGAAAAGCTGGTGGGTGCCGACGCGCAGGACATGTGGATCGGCACGTTCCATTCCATTTGCGTGCGCATCCTTCGCCGGGATATTGAAAAACTGGGTTATCAGCGCTCCTTCACCATTTATGACGACGACGATCAGCTTCGCGTCATCAAGGACGGGCTGAAGGCCCTGAATATGGACGAAAACCGCATATCGCCCAAGGAAATCCGCAATAAGATTTCCGACGCGAAAAACAAAATGCTCACGCCCGACGAATGGTTCCGGGATTCGGCCAGGGATTACCAGTGCCAGCAGCTGCACGACGTGTATTCCTACTACGAAGAGAGGCTGCGCGCCGCCAACGCCCTGGATTTTGACGATCTGCTGCTGCGCACCCTGCAATTGTTCGTGGATCATCCGCCGGTGCTGGATTATTACCGTTCCCGTTTCCAGTATGTGCACGTGGACGAATATCAGGACACCAACCCCGCCCAGTATACCTTCGTGCGCCTGCTCACCCAGGAAAGCCGCAATCTGTGTGTGGTGGGCGACGACGACCAATCCATTTACGGCTGGCGCGGCGCGGACATCCGCAATATTCTGGACTTTGAACAGGATTTCCCGGACGCCCAGGTGATCAAGCTGGAGCAGAATTACCGTTCCACCTCCAACATCCTGGACGCCGCCAATCAGGTGATCGCCCATAACGCCGGGCGCAAGGAAAAAGCCCTGTGGACGGACGCGGGGGAAGGGGAAAAAATTCATCTGTACAGCGCCGGTGACGAGCGGGAGGAAGCGGCCTGGATCTGCGAACGGGTGCGCAGGCTGCGCCAAATGGAAGTGCCCTATTCCCAGATCGCCGTGCTGTACCGCATGCACGCCCAAAGCCGCGTGATCGAAGAAATGTTCACCCGGGCCGGGATTCCCTATAAGATTTTCGGCGGCACCCGGTTTTATGACCGCAAGGAAATCCGGGATGTGCTGGCTTACCTGCGGGTGATCGTGAACCCCGCCGACGACGTATCCCTGACCCGCATCATCAACACCCCCAAGCGCTCCATCGGCGATTCCACCGTCGCCGTCCTGCAGGAGCATGCACGGCAGGAGGAACTGCCCCTGTATTCCGTGCTGAACGACCCGCCGGAAAGCCTTTCCTCCCGGCCCAGAAAGTGTATCGCGGACTTTGCGCTGCTGCTTATGAAGCTCACCGCCATGAAGGACGTGCTTTCCCTTTCCGAGCTGGTGGAAACGGTGCTGAAGGATACGGGCCTGCGGGCGCAGTTTGAAATAGAAGGCAGCGACGAAGCCAAAACCCGGCTGGAAAACCTGGATGAATTCGCCGGTGCCGCCAAGGAATTTGAAAATCAGAGCCAGGAAAAGACCCTGGAAGCGTTCCTGGAAAACGTGGCGCTGGTGACGGACCTTGACCAGCAGGAGGACGCGCCCCAGTATGTGACCCTGATGACGCTGCACAGCGCAAAGGGCCTGGAATACGACGCGGTATTTATGGCCGGGCTGGAGGAGGGCATTTTCCCCTCCATGCGCACGGCCATGGACGAAAAGAAGCTGGAGGAAGAACGCAGGCTGTGCTATGTGGGCATCACCCGGGCGCGGCAGCGGCTGTACCTTTCCTTCGCCCGGCGGCGTATGATCTTCAATCAGATCACCCACAACCCGCCCTCGCCCTTCCTGAAAGAAATCCCCAGCCGTCTGCTGATCGACGAATGGGCGGAAGCCACGCGGAAGAATTTCGCCCCCGAACCGCAAAGGCCCGCCAGCTTTTCCCGGAAGGACAGGCCGCGGAACCTGAGCTTCGGCACGCCCGGCATGGCGGCGGGCGCCCGGGGCGCGCTGAACATTCCCGGCGTACAGAAGGGCTTCGTTCCATCCGCCGCCGCCAGCCTGTCCGACAGCGCCATGAACAGGCTGTTTAAGCCAGGCGACCGCGTGTTCCACCGAAAATTCGGGGAAGGCACGGTGCAGGCGGTGAAGGGCAGCGGGGCCGACGCCCGCGTGATGATCGCCTTTACCGCTTACGGCACGAAGGAATTTTCGCTGTCCATCGCGCCCATCGTCAAAATTGAAGACTGATTAAAAGCGCAGGGGCCAGAAAGCATGGCCCCTGCTTCGATATCGGAGGGATGAACCGTGGAACAGTTTACGGATATGCGCAGCCTGGTGGATTACCTGAACAAAACCGCCCACGCCTACTACGTGCTGGATAATCCCATCATTTCGGATAAAGAATGGGACGCGCTGTACAATCAGCTGCTTGCCATGGAAAAGGAAACGGGCAAGGTGCTGCCCGATTCCCCCTCCGTCCGCGTGGGCGGCGAACCCCTTGCCGCCTTCCGCCAGCACCGCCATATTTCCAGGCTGTGGAGCATGGATAAGGCCCAGAGCGAAGAAGAACTGAACGCCTGGTTTGACCGGACGGAAAAGCTGTGGGAGCAGGACGGTACGCTGCCGCCCCTGACCTACGGCATCGAATACAAATTCGACGGCCTGACCCTGAACCTGACCTACGACCAGGGCGTGCTTGTGGAAGCGGCCACTCGTGGCAACGGCGAGGTGGGGGAGGCCATCCTGCCCCAGGCCCGAACGGTGAGGGATGTGCCCCTGTCCATCCCGTGGAAGGGAAAAATCGAGGTGCAGGGCGAGTGCATCATGCGCCTGAGCACCCTGGAAAAGTATAACCGAACGGCTCAGGAGCCGCTGAAAAATGCCCGCAACGCCGCCGCCGGGGCCCTGCGGAACTTGGACCCCGCCGTGACGGCCAGCCGCAATCTGTCCGCCTTTTTCTATCAGGTGGGCACCATCGAAAACCCGCCCTTTTCCGATCAGGTGGGCATGATCCGATTTCTGAAAGAGCAGGGCTTTCCGGTCAGCCCCTATTTCCAGGTGGCCGAAAACCGGGAAAAGGCGCTGGAGCTGATTCGGGAAATTGAGGAAAAGCGTCCCTCGCTGGATTTCCTCATTGACGGGGCCGTGGTCAAGGTGATGGATCAGCGCACCCGGCAGATGATGGGTTACACCGATAAGTTTCCTCGCTGGGCCGTGGCCTATAAGTTCGCGGCGGAGGAAGCTACCGCCACTCTGGAAAACGTCACCTGGGAATTGGGCCGCACGGGCAAGCTGACCCCCCTGGCCCACGTTTCGCCCGTGGAATTCGCGGGCGTGACCGTGAAAAAAGCCACCCTCAACAATTTGGGGGATATTCAGCGCAAGGGCGTCACTTTGGGCTGCACCGTCTGGATCCGCCGTTCCAACGACGTGATCCCCGAAATCATGGGCAAGGTGGATGACGGCGTGGAGGGCACACCCATCCTGCCGCCGGAAAAATGCCCTGCCTGCGGCGGACCGCTTACGTGGCGCGGGGCGCATCTGTTCTGCCTGAACCGGGAAAGCTGCCGTCCCCAGGCGGTGGCGCGGCTTGCTCATTTCGCCTCCCGGGACGCCATGGACATTACCGGTTTTTCCGAAAAAACCGCAGATTTATTGTATGATAAACTGGGCGTTCGGGACGCCGCCGACCTGTACCACCTGAAGGCGGAGCAATTGCAGGGCCTGGAGGGTTTTCAGGATAAACGCTCCCAGAACCTGATCGACGCCCTGGAAGCCAGCAAGCACTGCCCTTTGTCCCGCTTCCTGCTGGCCATTGGCATTCCAAACATCGGCCGCCGGACGGCCAGGGATTTGTCCGCCGCCTTTACGACCTTGGAGGGCGTGATGAAAGCGGACATGGACGCGCTGCTTGCCATCGACGAGGTGGGGGAGATCGTGGCCCAGAGCGTGATCGATTTCTTCTCTTTCCCGGAAAATCAGCGGATGATCGAGCGCTTGCTGGCCGCCGGTGTATCGCCGCAGACGGAAGCCAAAGCAGAGGGCGGCTCCCTGAACGGCGTGATTATGGTGGTCACAGGCACCCTGCCCACCCTTTCCCGCCAGCAGGCGGAAGCCCTGATTCGGGAGCACGGGGGCACGGCTTCCTCCTCCGTCAGCCGGAAAACCAATTATGTGGTGGCGGGGGAAAATGCCGGGAGCAAGCTCACCAAGGCCCAAACGCTGGGCATTCCGGTCATCAGCGAAGAGGAATTGCTGCGAATGGCCCAAATAGGCTGAATTGGTATTCCTATCAAAAACACTTGACAGGCCTTTATTTCCCTGTATAATTTGTAGAAGAAGGCTTGCGGAAACGTGTTTTTTACTGTCGAAAAAGCCTTTTGAAAGGGGAGAAGCGGAACTTGATCAGAACGGGCGTATGCCGTGTGGAGCATTGGAGCGACAAGACCATGAGCGTGATGCGGGAGCGGCAGCTGGAAGCGTGCCAGGACAGGCTGTACCGCTGCCCCGCCAACGGTATTTTTGATGAATTGTGCGAGGACGAAGTTCGCACCCTTTACACTTTTTCTTATTATTCGAAAGAACTGCGGCGTAAAATGCCAAGCCAGGAAGAACTGCGGGAAATGGTGCTGAAGAACGTGAGCCTGGAAGCCTGTTATTTATCGCCGGGCGAAGATAATCTCATCAAGCGCATCCTGCGGGGCGGGGGAGAAGCGTACCTGGATGATTGGGATGAAATCAGCGCAGCCGAAGCCCTGATTTCCCGGCTGTGGTGCTCGCTGCAAATCGAAGATGAGGATTATGCACGGCTGACACTGGCTCCGGAGCTTGCGGAACCTATTACTCAGGCCATGCTGGCTCCCCAGTATACGCGCATCCGGGAGCAGCTTTTCGCTTTTGACGCCACGCTGCACAGCCTGCTGTATCTATCGGGCTTCCTGCATGCTTCCGTGCCGCTGACGCAGTTCCTGCTGCAAAAAAAGAAGAAATCGGACGGCGCTACTTCCCGCATGATCGGGCGGTATCTGCGTGCCGCCTTCGATTATACCGAAACGGCGGACGGGGAAATGCTGCTGCTGCATCCCGGCCTTGCCGACCCGGAGCATCTGCTTTCCAGCCTTTCCAAACTGCCGCCTATTGAAATTCAATTGACCCGGGAAATGATGCTGGGGGGCATGAACGGCATTTTGGCCGAAGAGGTGGCTTCCTGCGAAGCCATGCGGGGCGTATTGGTGGGCGCGGTGCGGCCTGAATACGATGAAGAAGAAGTGCTGGAAGATCTGCGCATGATGGCCAAGCAGGGGGCCAGCCTCGCCGAAATGCGGGAAGTGCTGGAATCCATGCTGTGCGTGCTGCCCACGCCCCGCATGCTGAACACCCTGCGCCAGCTGCATCTGCATACGGTTCGGTGGATGGGCATGGCCCCGGCGGTCGTCAACTGATGAACGTTTACGAAGCCATTGTGCCCTCCTGCGCGGAGGGCATGCAAGCCGCCCGCTATATCCAGCAGGCTATGCCGCTGCTGCCCGCCCACACGGTGCGGGACGCCTTTGTCCATCGGGACGTAAAAATGGACGGCAAGCGCGTGGGAAGGGATGAAATCGTCGTTCCCGGCGCGCAGATACGTCTTTTTACCGGCTTTACGGTGGAAATCCCCGTGGTTTACGAGGATGAAGCGATTCTCCTGCTCAATAAACCCGCCGGGATCAACTGCGACGAGGATATCTGGGGCGGCATGACGGTGCTTTCCCTGATGACGCGGCGGGCCGGGGGAGACTATCAGCCCCGTTTATGCCACCGGCTGGACAATCCAACCAGCGGGCTTCTGCTGCTCTGCAAGGACGACGAAAGCGAAATGCTTTTGCGGGACATGTTCGAGCAAAGGAAGCTGACGAAAATTTATCAATGCCTGGTCAAGGGGGAGATGCGGCCCCGGGAGGCGGTCAAGGAAGCATACCTGGTGAAAAACAGCCGGGAAGCGACGGTGCGCGTCGTTACCCACGAAACGCCCGGCGCGCTGCCCATCGCCACCCAGTATGAAACCCTGGAGTTTGATGGAAAAATATCCCGCCTGCGCGTGCAGCTGCTCACCGGGCGCACCCATCAGATTCGGGCGCATATGAGCTTTCTTTCCCATCCGATCCTGGGTGACGACAAGTACGGGGATCGGAATTTCAATAAAGCCATGAAGGCAGGCGGCTTAAAACTCTGTGCCACGGAGCTGGCTTTGTGCCCGGAAGGCAAGCTGGCCTATTTGCGGGATCAGCATTTTCAGATACAGCCGCCGTTTTAAAAAGGAGAATGACTGCATGCCGCCCATCAAGCTGATTGCGACGGATATTGACGGAACGCTTGTGAGCTCACAGGGGATGATTACGGAAAGAAGCCTGCGGGCCATCCGCGCCGCCCTGGAAAAGGGAATCACGGTGGCCATCGCCACCGGACGCTTTCCCGAAAACGCTTTCCTGCTGCTGGAAGACTACGGCCTGCGCCTGCCCATCGTCGGGGTGAACGGGGCCAGGATCGTGGATGAAAACCTTAAGGAAATTTCCAGCCATCCCATGGCGCCGGAAGCCGTGCGGGGGGCCATCGACGTGCTCATGCACGCGGGGTCGGACTTTTTTATTTTCGGGGATCACGCCATTTGCACGGCCACCGCGCAAAAAAAGCATCATTCGGAATTGTCCCAGGGGGACAGGATCAGGGAATTGGGTTTTCAGTATTATCACGGCAAGGAAGAAGTAAAGGATTTTATTCGGCAGCACACGGTATACAAGTTTTTCGTTTGCGACAACGTGCCGCTGTCCATCGTCCGGCAGGGACTTTCCGCCGTTCCCGGCATCGACCTGACCCAGTCCTGGTTCAACAACATCGAAATCATGCCCGCGGGCGTGGATAAGGGCCGGGGCGTGCGGGATATGGCGGCATCCCTGGGCCTTTCCATGGATCAGGTGATGGCCTTGGGCGATCAGGATAACGATATTCCTATGCTCAAAGCGGCCGGTTTCGGCGTCGCCATGGGAAACGGCAGCGAGGAAACCAAGAGCGCAGCCCGATTCGTTACCGATTCCTACGCGGAGGAAGGCTTCGCCAAGGCGCTGGAAACCTACGCGCTGTAATTGCAGGGAGGCAGCATGGATCAAATTCATTTGGAAAAACTGACCTGGGATACCGTGGAAGGCGTATTAAAATTACGGGTTTCCAAAGAGCAAAAAGAGTTTGTAGCCCGGAACAGCGACAGCCTTATCGACGCTTACTTCTTTCTGACGGAAGAGAAGAAAAACGTTTTCACATTTGGGATTTATAACGGGAAAAAGCCCGTGGGCTTCCTGATGATCGGTTATAACTGCGTTTGGCGGGAAAACCTTGATTTTGCGAAGAACAGCTATTATATCTGGCGCTTTATGATCGATCGCAGGTATCAGGGGAACGGTTACGGGAGAGAGGCGCTGAAACAGGCCGTTGACTTTGTGCGCACCGCCCCGTGCGGAAAAGCCGAATACTGCTGGCTGTCTTATGAGCCGGAGAATGAAGTCGCGAGAAAGCTGTATCTTTCCATGGGTTTTGAAGAAAAACCCGAACTGTGCAAGGAAGACGAAGAAATACCGGCTGTGCTGAAACTGTAAAATCAATAAAATCGCCTCCGTTCCCAGTCAAAGGGATCGGAGGCGAAATCAATTGGAATCAGATCAGATGCTTCTTTCCTTGCCCATGAAGCAGCAGGCCAGGGTACCGGGGCCGCAGTGCGCGCCGATAACGGGGCCCACCGTCTGGATACGGATATCCTTGATGGCGGGAATATGCTGACGCAGCATTTTTTCCAGCGCCTTGGCTTCTTCTTCCACGTCAGCCTGCATGATGACGACGGTTTGCTCTTCGGGATGCTCAATGTATTCCGCCGTGCGGTCTACGATGGTACGCAGCGCTTTTTTCCTGCCCTGTACCTTTTCCGCGGGATCAAGCTTGCCGCCTTTGCCCATGCAAATGATGGGCTTGATGTCCAGCATGGAGCCGAAGAACGCGCTGGTGGAGGAAATGCGGCCGCCGCGGGCCAGGTATTTCAGATCGCCCACCGTCAGCCAGGCATGGGCGCGCATACGGTTATCCAGCACCCATTTTTCTACTTCTTCCATGGATTTGCCCTGCAAATACAGATCGTGGGCGCCCAAAACCAGCAGCGTCATGGGTGCGGAAATGCTCAGGGTGTCCACCACGATGAATTTCCGGGCAGGATATTTCTTCAACAACTGTTCCCGGGCTTCAAAAATGTTGTTGATGGTAGAGCTCATTTGGGAGGAAAAAGCGATGAAAAGCAGGTCTTTTTCCTTTAAAATGGGCTCAAAATATTCAAGATAAGCGGGCGTAGGCAGGCAGGAAGTGCTGGGCGTTGCGCCTTTGCGCATCCGGTCAAACAGATCCTTTTCAACGCCGCTGCGGCCATTATCGTCAAAATATTCCTTACCGTCCAGGGAATAAGGCATCCTGACAACCGGTATATTTCGCTCATCCGCGATAGAATACAGCAGATCGCTGTCACTGTCCGTCATGAATACGTAATCCTGGGGCATAGGGGAGTCCCTCCTTCGTTAGTTCGTGAACCAACTTCATTATACAGGTTTCATCCCAAAAAATCAATATATTCGTACAATTTGAAGAACATATCCATCATACTGCCTTTTCATCCGTTTTTATCTTCAAAGAAAAGGAAAAAACGCGAAGGCGGGCGATAAAAAGCGGCTTGTCGGGGAAAAGGGGGAACGGCCGGGGGAGAAATAAATGGAGGCCTTTGGATTGTTAAAACTATTCGCAAAAGAAAACTTTTACGAATAGTTATGGACAAAAAAGCCCGGATATGCTATAATGACCGCGTAACCGGCTTTTGCACTAAAAATCATCTGTCTTTCTCTCGACTTCAAGCGCTGCACGCTCTGCTGAATTTAAAGGATTGCGAGGAATTTATTTTGAAAGATACGCCCAGTTATCACGATCAGGCTTCCATTCGCCGCCTGGATCGCGTTCGTGAACTTGAAAAAGAATTGCCCGGGGCCTGTACGGATTTTTTCCGATCCATCTCTCAAACCACCAGTCCCCTGACGCGGCTGGCCTACGCTTACGACTTTCGTCTGTTTTTCCAGTACCTGACCAGAGAAAATCCTTTCTTTGCCGACGTGGAGCCCCGGTTCTTTACAGACAAGCATCTGAAAATGATTCAGAAGCGGGATATCATCGGATATCAGGAATATTTGATGCAATATTATGTGACGGACGAGGCTTCCGGCGAATCCAGCGTGGTGCGGAACCACGAATTGGGCATCATGCGGAAGCTGTGTTCTTTGCGCTCTTTGTTCGATTACATGTATAAAAATGGTATAATTGATGCCAATATTACCACGTTGGTAGAGCTTCCCAAGCTGCACGACAAGCCCATCCTGCGTCTGGAACCGGACGAAATGCAGAAAATGCTGGACGCCGTTTCCTCCGGCGACGGCCTGACGGATCGGCAGCAGAAGTATTTAAACTTCACCCGGAGCCGGGATATCGCCATGCTGCTGCTGTTCCTGGGCACGGGCATCCGTGTCAGCGAATGTGTTGGGCTGGACGTGGATGACCTGGACTTTGACATGAACGCGTTTCTCGTCACCCGCAAGGGCGGCGATCAAAGCATTCTGTATTTTCCCGATCAGGTGGCGGACGCGCTGCGGACGTACCTTACCGAACGCGCCAAAATCCAGCCTTTGGAGGGCCATGAAAACGCGCTGTTCCTGTCCATGCAGAAGCGGCGCATGACCCAGCGGGCCGTTGAAAACATGGTGAAAAAATACGCGCTGGTGGCCGCGCCGCTGAAAAAGCGCATCAGTCCCCACAAGCTGCGCAGCACCTTCGGCACCAATCTGTACCAGGAAACCGGCGACATTTATTTGGTGGCCGACGTGCTGGGCCACGCCGACGTGAATACCACCCGCCGCCATTACGCCGCTATGTCGGATTTAAACAAGCGCAAGGCTTCCCGCCTGGTTCCGCTGCCCAGTACCGATACGGACGATCAGGATTGAGGCTCCTCCGGCTTTTTGCCATCCTCCGGCGCGATGACCTTGTCGATCAGAATGGAACGGTACATCTGATCGCCGTTTACGCATTTCATGCAGTTATCGCAGATTTTGTTGGGATCCAGATCGCACCGGTCGCATTCGCCGCACTCGATACATTCCCGGTCATACAATACGCATTGTTTCATGAACGTTTCCCCCATTTTTTTCGTTTTCTGTTTGTTCATCCCTTGCCAAACACATGTTTGCCTGTTATAATAAATTGTAATTCTTCCATGAAAGACGGTGTTTCGCAATGCCCAGGCGTCCCAACGGCGATACGCAGCAGCGCATTTTGGAATATATCGAAAAATATATCGACGAAAACGGCTTTCCGCCCTCCGTGCGCGAAATCGGCCTGGCGGTGGATTTGAAATCCACGTCCACCGTACACGGCCATTTGAACCGCCTGGAAAAGAAAGGTCTTTTGCACAGGGAAGCCATGAAGCCCCGCACCATCGTGAAAAAGGAAGAAAAACCCGCGATGGTCAAGCTGCCGCTGCTGGGAAAGGTGGCCGCCGGCACGCCCATCCTGGCGGAGGAAAACGCCGAGGGCTTTATGACCCTGCCGGAAGAAATGGCGGGCAGCGGCGACCATTTCATTCTGGAAATCCGGGGCGAAAGCATGATCATGGCGGGCATCATGAACGGCGACTACGTGGTGGTCAAGCGCCAGCAGACGGCCCAGAACGGCGAAATCATCATCGCCATGATCGACGACGAGGCCACCTGCAAACGCTATTTCAAGGAGCCGGACCGTATCCGTTTGCAGCCGGAAAATCCCCGCATGCGCCCCTTTTACGCCCGGTCTGTGACCATCGTGGGCAAGGTGGTGGCGGTGTACCGGATTTATAACGGGAACTACAAACTGACGCGATAAATGCGAAAAGAGTTGAGAGCGGAGAGTTGAGAGTTGAGATGAATACAGCGCAACATATGACGAGCATCACCGGAAAACCATATTGTGGTTCGACTATATAAATCTCAACTCTCCACTCTCAACCCTCCACTCTCATTATGAAGCACAAACGCCCCGGACAATGCCGCCGGGACGTTTTTTCTTTTGTTAGTGACAAAGCGCGGCCTGTAAGCCGGGTTCTGTTGAAAATGGCCATCTATCTAAGCGCGAAGTCGCCAGCGCGCTTGAGCGGTACTGCGGGAACAGGACGGGCCGCCCTATGCGTTCCCTACACCTTGCACCGGATGGGGTTTACATGACGGCACAGTCGCCAGGCCGCCGGTGCGCTCTTACCGCACCTTTCCACCCTTACCGGGGTTTCCCCCGGCGGTATCTCTCTGTTGCACTCGCCTTGGAGTCGCCTCCACCTGCCGTTAGCAGGCATCCTTGCCCTGCGGTGCCCGGACTTTCCTCACGCCCTTGCGGGCCCGCGGCCATTCAGCCGCCTTTGTCACGGGTTTATTATACCGCACTTGAAGAAGAACGTCAATCTTATTGTTTCCAGTGATTCAGCTGAGACAGCGCCTGATCGTACCGGACGCGCCGATCCTGCTCCGCTAATTCTTCCGGATTGGGCATGTGGGCGATCAGAAAGTCGATCAAATCCGCTTTGCGCTGATACACGAAGTTTCCGTCCACATAGCACCATTTGCAGTATTCCTCGTTGAAATCGCCGTCCGGCTCCCGGCTGATCACGTCGTCCTCATACAGCGGCATGCCGCAGCACTGGCAGATCAGCTGGCGGGGCGAACCCAGCAGCGTATTGATGGACGCGTCCAGCGTTTTTGAGAGCAGCTTCAAGGTTTCCGTGTTGGGCTGCGTCTCCCCCGTTTCCCAGCGGCTGACGGCCTGACGGCTCACCAGCACCTGATCCGCTAATTGCTCCTGGGTAAGCCCCTTCTTTTCCCGCAGGGTTTTCAGAATATCCTTGGTTTCCATTTTCCTTTGCCTCCCTTTTGGATGCCTGCCGCTTATCCATTCGGAAGCGGCAGGACGCGCCACGGCTTCGCCCGTGCGCTCATCCTGATGATCCCCTGTTTGCAGAAAACCGCAAGCAACGCGCTGTTGCTTTTGAAAAGAAATTGCCGATGGACGTTCCATCGGCAACAGGATATGCGGTTATATGATGATCAAAAGCCTGCCGCAGGTTTCGCACTCCACCAGTTCCCCGGCCTTGACCTTGCGGGAAACGGAGGACGGCAGCGACATGTTGCAGCCTCCGCACTGATCCCCGTACAGGGCGGCCAGGGGCGGCACGCTGTGCTTCTTGATGTCGCGGTAGCGCTCCATAAAGCTTTCTTCGATGGGCTTGGCCTTTTCGGCGGCGGCGGCTTTCAGGGCTTCCAGCTCCTGATCCTTTTCCTTTTTCTCTTCGTCGTAGGAAAGCTTGAGCTTGTCAAACTCGCCCTTGGCCTTGGCGGCGCGCACGCGCACGTCGTGCTGCAGGCGTTCCCGGTCGCCAGCGTCCTTGCGGATGCGCTTGATTTCCTGCTCGTAGGCGGTCAGGTTATTCTGGAAGCGCTTGGCGTCGTTCAGGAACTGCTGCACATCCTGGCTGGACTGGGGCGGATCGCTCTCCATTTTGGCGTGCAGATTATGCAGCTGCTCGTCGGTCATTTTGATGGCGTCCTTCAGCGCTTCCAACCGGTCCTGCATGGCGGATACTTCGTTTTCGATGCGCTTCATGGTGTTTTGCTGTTCGGCATAATAATCGCGGTATTTCACCAGCTTTTGCCTGACAGGAGAGCGTTTGATGGAAGCTTCCATTTTATCCACTTCCACGTCTGCTTTCTGATATTCCCATAATAGATGCAATTGATCCATTTTTGGCCCTCCTTCTATATTTAGACGCTGCCAAAGGGCGCGTATTGAGACGGGTAAACCCGTACATTATATTGTACATCATTCAGGCGTTTTTGTAAATACTCTGCTAAAAAAGGAACCAAAGGGGCTTCCGTGCCGTAATGTCCGCCGTCGAACAGCACAAAATCGCTCATTGCGGCGGCCAGGGCGTTGTGGTGGCGCACCTCCCCCGTAAGTAGGGCCTGCGCTCCAAGGGCCTGTGCGGTCTGCCAATCGCCGTCGTCCGCGCCGCCTGCGATGGCTAAGGTGGAAATCAGCTTTTCGCCGTTCCCGTAACAGCGCACCGGGAAGGAAAGGGCGCTGGCAATCTGCCCTTCCAGTTCTTCCGCCTTCATAGGCTTTTCCAGCTCTCCGAAAAAGAGATAGTTCGATTCTTTCCGTACGTTTTTGAGATTCATAAGCCTTGCACAGCACGCGCTGCCGCTCAGCTCCGTCTGATCCAGATTGGTATGGGCGGCGATCAGAGAAAGCCGGGAACGCACCATTTCGCACAGGATGCGGCCCTCGGCGTCTTCTTCCAGCAGGTTTTTCCGGGCGTGGAACAAAAGCGGATGATGGGTCACGATCAGTTCCGCGCCCAATTCCTTTGCTTCCCGCACCACGTCCAGGGTGCAGTCCAGCGCCACCAGGATTTTTGTCACTTCCGCGTCCCGGCGGCCGACGATCGCCCCCACGTTGTCGTAGCTTTCCGCCGTTTCCACAGGCGCGATTTCATTCAGTATATTTTCAATCCATCCCACAGTTGCAAACACGGCTGTATTCCTCCTTGAGCCAGTTCCATTCCCGCCGTCCTTCTTCCGTGCGCTTTTTTGATGCGATGCCCATGCGCCAGGCAAGGTATTCCATGTAATGCTCCGGCACGCTTTCCATAAGCCGGGGGCCTAAAAGCAGTTCCCTTTCCCCCATGCTTTCGTGCCCCGGCACGGCCCGAAGTACCACGTAAAATCGTCCGGCGGCAAATGCGATTTCTTCACGGTCGATGCGGTAAGCAAGCTCCATCAATGTTTTCCGCAAAAGCTGCACGTCCGTATGGGCGGACAGGATCAGGGACGCACCCTGCAGATTTTCCGCGCCGTCGGTCAGAATGCCGCAAAGGGTGTGCCCGCCCATGCCCAGGACAGCGACGGCGTCCGCCCGCTGCGGCAGCACGGAAAGGCCGTCGCCCACGCGGAAATCCGCCCGCGCATCAAGCCCTTGCCCGGTGATCAGCGCCTTCGCCTTATGCAGGGACGGCGCGCTGATATCGGCCACGCACATGCGTTCGCAGATTCCGTTTAAAAGCAAATAACAAGATAACCGCCCGTGATCCGCGCCGATATCGGCGCCGTATGCACAGGCGGGAAAAAGCGCGGCAGCCCGGGATAATCGATCATCCAATACGATTGGCTGCTTCATCAGTCCAAATAATCCTTCAATTTTTTGCTGCGGCTGGGATGGCGCAGCTTGCGCAGGGCCTTGGCTTCGATCTGGCGGATGCGCTCGCGGGTGACCTGGAATTCCTTGCCCACTTCTTCCAGGGTGCGCTGATGGCCGTCGTCCAGGCCGAAGCGCAGGCGCAGCACCTTTTCTTCCCGGGGGGTCAGGGTTTCCAGCACGTCCCAAAGCTGTTCCTTCATCAGGGCGTGAGAAGCGGCCTCGGCGGGGGCAAGGGCGGTTTCATCTTCCAGGAAGTCGCCCAAATGGCTGTCTTCCTCCTCGCCGATGGGGGTTTCCAGAGAAACGGGTTCCTGGGCGATCTTGATGATTTCCCGCACCTTGGTTTCGCTGATGCCCATGGCTTTGGCGATTTCATCGGGCGTAGGCTCGCGGCCGTATTCCTGAAGCAGCTGGCGGGAAACGCGAATGAGCTTATTGATGGTTTCCACCATATGCACGGGAATGCGGATGGTGCGCGCCTGATCGGCGATGGCGCGGGTGATGGCCTGGCGAATCCACCAGGTGGCGTAGGTAGAGAATTTGTAGCCTTTGCGGTAATCGAATTTTTCAACGGCCTTAATCAGGCCCAGATTGCCCTCCTGGATCAAATCCAGGAACAGCATGCCGCGGCCCACGTAACGCTTTGCAATGGAAACCACCAGGCGCAGGTTCGCTTCCGCCAGCTTTTTCTTGGCTTCCTCGTCGCCCTGCTCCATGCGCTGGGCGATTTCAATTTCCTCTTCGGCGGTCAGCAGGGGCACGCGGCCGATTTCCTTCAGATACATGCGAACCGGGTCGTCGATGCTGATTCCTTCGGGCACCAGATCCAAATCTTCAGGCAGAGGCTCCGGCTGAGAAACGACGCTGTCGGCGTCCCGCGTGACGGAAACACCCATGGCTTCAAAGGTTTCCAGAATGCTGTCAAATTGTTCAGGATCGATTTCATAGGACGCCAGCTTGGAAATGATTTCGTCGTAGGTCAGTACGCCCTTGCTTTTGCCCAGTTCATACAGTTCGTTCAGCTTGGCTTGCTTCGCGTCCATCTGTGTGCTCAATGGCTCCACTCCTCTCTTCCTGTCAGCGCCCCTGCTGTTTCAGCCGAGCCAATTCTTTGGAAAGCGCCGCCACTTCCCTGAGCGCTTCCCCTTGTTTTTCAGCCGTTTCGGCAGTCTTCATCAGTTCAGTCATTTGGTTGATTTCCTGCTGTATACGCTGGATCTGCAAATTGCGCAGGCAATCGGCGGCGATTTGGGCGGCGTGGTCCTTATCCGTATTTGTAAGCATGGAAAAGGCTTCCCCCGCGGCTTCGCGCACTTCGACGCTCACGTTTTCGTCCCCCATAATATCGGCGGGCGTGCGTCCGTCCAGCAGGTGCTTTGCCGCTTCGCGTAAGGAGGGATGCAGAAAATCCGTTTCCTTTACCATATCCTTAGGCACAGCGCCTGCGGCCAATAAACCCAGCAGCGTCTGTTCCGTGCGGAATCCCTCCGAAACGCGGCTGCGTTTTGGTTGTGATTTTTCCCGATTTTCGGCAAAATTATTCTGTGCGGTCGTTTCCGGCGTCGGCGCGGTTACGCCGATTTGGGCGATCAGCACCTCCCGGGAAAAACCGGTCTGCACGCTGAGCAGCTCCAAATAGTTTTCCACGTCCACAGGGTCCCGCACCTTGCGCAGCAGTTCCGCGCAGCCCTTGGCGTATTCCGTGCGCCCCTCCTGGGTTTCCAGATCGCAGCGCAGCCGAAGGCGCTGCATGCGGAACGCCGTGGGCGTCATGGGCCGAATGGCACGGAAAGCGTCCAGCCCTCTTTGACGGATGAATTCGTCCGGGTCCAGCCCGTCGGGGAAATACAGCACCTTGGCGGGCACGTCTTCCGCTTCCAGGATTTCCAGGCCCCGCTCGATGGCGTGCTGGCCCGCTTCGTCCCCGTCGTATGCCAGATGCACTTCCGGGGCGAACCGTTTCAGCAGCCGCGCCTGCTCGTTGGTAAGCGCCGTGCCCAGCGTCGCTACCGCGCCGACCACGCCCGCCTGACTGATCGCCACCACGTCCATATATCCTTCCACCAGCAGCACCCGTTTCAGATCCCGCTGCTTTCGGATCAGGTTGATGGCGTACACGCCCTTGCGCTTGTTAAAGACCGGCGTATCGGAAGTGTTCAGGTACTTGGGCTTTGCGTCGGTCATGGCGCGCCCGCCGAAGCCCAGCACGTTTCCGTACTGATCGATGATGGGAAACATGGCGCGGCTGCGGAACATATCGTAGGCGTTTTCGCCTTTTACCACGGTGAGCCCCGCCAGATTCAGCTCTTCCAGGGTGTAGCCCTTTTCTGTCAGATGCTTTGTCAGGCTGTCCCACTGATCGGCCGAAGCGCCCAGGCCGAACCGGCGGATGATGCCGTCGTCCAGGCCGCGACCGTGCAGGTAATCCAGCGCGCGCTTGCCCTCCGGCTTCCACAGCAGCTCGTGATAGAACCGCGCCGCTTCCCGGTTGGCGCCCAGCAGCCGTTCCCTTTGGCTGCGGCGCTTTTCGTAGTCGGGGTCGTCCCGAACCTCCGGCAAAGTCATATGAATGCGGTCCGCCAGGAGCTTCACGGCTTCCAGATAGGAAATCCGCTCCATCTCCATCACGAACTGCACCACGTTGCCGCCCGCCTTGCAGCCGAAGCAGTAATACAGGTTCAGATCGGGATTCACGGAAAAAGAGGCGGTTTTTTCATGGTGAAAAGGACACAGCCCCCAATAACGGCGGCCATCCTTTTTCAGCGGAAGATAGGCGGACACCACGGATACGATATCCGTTCTGGCATACAGCTCGTCCATCCATGCCGATGGGATGCGTCCCGCCAACCTGTGTCCCCTCCCTTTCTTTCCGTTTCATGTGCTATCATTCGATGCGAAATGCGGATTTCCTGCCATAAATGATAATTTTCGCGCTCAAATTACCGGAAAAGAAACAGGAATGAACAAATTCTGATAGGTCCTGATGGCGTACCGGTCCGACATGCAGGCCAGGAAATCCGTCACCGCCCGTTCCGTGCCGTCCCGGTAGGAAATCTGCACGTATTCCAGGGGCATTTTGCCGGGATGCTCCATAAAGTATTCAAACAGGGAAACGATCACGTGATCGCACTTTTCTTCCTCGCTCTGCCGCCATTCGTCCAAATATACGTGATCGAACAGGAAGGAGCGCAGTTCGTCGCTGGCCTGCTGGACGGGGGCGCTCATGCTCAGATGCGGCTGCCCCATGCTTTCCCGCACGATATCGGTAATCATGGTGTCGATGCGCTGGCCGTGGGTTTCCCCCAGCACCCGCAGCAAATCCTGGGGAAGCTCAAAATCCCGCAGCACCCCCGCCCGGATGGCGTCGTCGATATCGTGATTGATATAGGCGATGCGGTCGGCCCGGGCCACGCACTCCCCTTCCAGGGTTTCGGGTTTCAGCTTGCCCGAATGTTTCAGGATGCCGTCCCGCACTTCCCAGGTCAGGTTCAGCCCTTCGCTGCCTTCCAGCACTTCCACCACCCGCAGGCTCTGTTCGTTGTGGCGGAAGCCGCCGCTGGTCAGGCGGTCCAGGGAGCGTTCCCCGCTGTGGCCGAAGGGCGTATGGCCCAAATCATGACCCAGGGCGATGGCTTCGGTCAAGTCCTCGTTGAGCCTGAGCGCCCGCGCCAGCGTCCGGGCCACCTGGGAAACCTCCAGAGTATGGGTCAGGCGGGTGCGGAAATGATCCCCTTCCGGGGCGATAAACACCTGGGTTTTGAATTTCAGGCGGCGAAAGCTTTTGCAGTGAAGGATGCGGTCCCGATCCCGCTGAAATTCCGTGCGGAGGGGGCAGGGCGGCATATCCCTTTCCCTTCCCCTGGTATCAGCGCTGCATACGGCATAGGGAGACAGATACTCTCTTTCCCTTGCCTCTAATTCTTCCCGGATGGTCACGGCGCACGCCTCCTCCCCTGTTCATGCTCAATATATACAACGGCGCATACCGTATTTCCTTTATTTATTTTCTTTTTTGCCCGTTTTTTGGTAATTTTGTTTTTTCGGTGTAAAAGAATCGGCCCGGATCGCTCCGGGCCGATTGGAAACGAGATATAGATTTATTTGCAGTATTCGATGGCGCTCTCCGCCGCGATGCGGCCAAAGATCACGATATCGGCCACGGCGTTGCCGCCCAGGCGGTTGCCGCCGTGCACGCCGCCGGTCACTTCGCCCGCCGCGAACAAGCCGGGGATCACATTGCCCTCGGTGCTGATCACCTGGGCGCTGGTGTTGATCTTCACGCCGCCCATGGTGTGATGGATGCCGGGAGCGATCTGGATGGCGTAATAGGGCGGGGTAGTCAGATTATTGTCCATACCGGTAGTGCGGCCGAAAGCGGCGTCGTTCTGGGTGGCGACCGCTTCGTTCCAATTCTTTAAAGTCATAGCCAGGAAGGAAGGATAGATGTCCAGCTTCCGGGCAAGCTCTTCGATGGTGTCCGCCTGCACGGTCAGGCCGTTCTTCACGTACTTTTCGATGGCTTTCAGGTTATCCCGCAGATGCTGGTCGAAGATGATATAGGCGTACTGGCCTTCCTGCGCCAGCTCGGCGGCGGAAACCGCGTCGCGGGTCAGCAGCTCGTTGGTGAAGCGGTGGCCGCTCTGGTTCACCAGGATGGCGCCGTCGCCGCGCACGGATTCGGTGATCAGCATGGAAGTGGTCTGCTCCACGGTGGGATGCAGCTGAATCTGCTCAATATCCACCAGGGCCGCGCCTACGGCCTGGGCCATCACGATGCCGTCGCCGGTAGCGCCGGGGGCGTTGGTGGTCACGGTGCCCTGCAGGTCAGGCCGGAAACCGGCGATCATATCCAGGTTCGCGCCGAAGCCACCGGTAGCCAGGATCACGGCCTTGGCCTTGATGGTGTAGTTGGCGTCCTTGCTTTCAGCCTTGACGCCGGCGATCTTGCCGTCTTCCATGATCAGCTCGGTGGCCTTGGTGTTCAGCATCACTTCAACGCCCAGCTCGGTGAGCTTTTCGGAAAATTTGTCCACCAGGTAGTTGCCCACGGCGCTGCCGTCGGCGGGCGCGTGGATACGGTTGGTGGAAGCGCCGCCGGAGAAGGAAATCTTGGGCAGGTCAGCGCCAATGCTGTCCAGCCATTCGATAGCGCCCGCGGATTTTTCCGCCAGCGTGCGCACCAGCTCGGGGTCGTTCAGGTTGTGGCCGCCGGTCATGGTATCGGAAATGAACAGCTCCACGGAGTCTTCGATGCCCTGTTCCTTCTGGTAATGGGTTTCAGCGGCGTTCATACCGCCGGTGGCCTTGGTGGTGTTGCCGCCCACGTAAGGCATTTTTTCCAGGATGACGAACTGCTTGCCCGCCTGATGGGCCATGATGGCGGCAGCCATGCCGGCGCCGCCCGCGCCCACGATGACGATTTCGGTTTCAAGCGTCTTTTCTTCCTTGGCCCCGTCCTCGGCGGCCGCGCGCTTGTGGGCGTCCAGGTAATCGATATCTGCGCCCGCCTTTTTCAGGGCTTCCGTGGCGGCGGCGATGATCGCCGTGCTGGTGACCGTAGCGCCGGACAGCATATCCACGTTGGGCGTCTGTGCCTTGACGATTTCACCCGGCAGGGTCTGGATGGCTACGCCGCCCAGGGCCGGGGTTTCGGCTTCGCCCGTCGCGGTCACGTCGGTGATCTCGTTTTCGGATACGGTTACGGAAACCTTCACCGCGCCGCCGAAGCCTTTCCCCTCCGCTTCGTAGGTGCCGGGCGTAAACAGGGCGTCGCCTTCGGCAAACGCGCTGACTGAGAACAGCAGCATCATCAGCGCCAGAACCAAGCTGATCAGTTTGGACATATCTTTCTTCCCTCCATTTTCAGCCCAAAAGAGCTTTTGATGGATTTATTGTACCATATTCACAATGGAATGGCAACGTATTGGGGAAGAAAAATATCATTTTTGATCTGCTTTTTTCCACTCAGGACATGTAATGATGATTTTGAATGGAAGTTTATAGAAATATTTTACAACAAATGGTTAGATATTCTCAAAACAAACCGTTTTCTGTTTATAAACTCATCAAATGAGCGGATACCTGACGCACGGCTTCCATAGCGGAGCGAACGGCGGAAAGGTCGCTTTCCTCCATATTATTCGGCTGCTTGCGGAACAGCAGCTTCCGTAGGGCGTTCACTTCGTCCTTGATCTGCTTCTTTTCCGCCTTGTCCAGCTGCTTGCCCTTTTCGTCCAGGGCCTTTTCCACGTCGTTGATCAGCTGCTGGGCTTCATGGAGGATATTCAGGGAATCCCGCCGCACCTGATCCTGGGCGGCGTACTGTTCCGCGTCCCGGATGGCGGCGTTGATTTCCGCGTCGCTCATTTTGTCGTTGGCGGTGATGGTGATGCCCTGCTCCTTGCCGGTGTCCATATCCTTGGCGGACACGCGCAGGATGCCGTTGGTGTCGATATCGAAGGTCACTTCGATCTGCGGCACGCCCGCCGGGGCCATTTTGATGCCTTTCAGCCGGAATTTGCCGATGGTCTTGTTGTCCGCCGCCATGGGCCGCTCCCCTTGCAGCACGTGGATTTCCACGCTGGTCTGAAAGGGCGCGGCGGTGGTGAAGATTTGGGAATAATGGACGGGCAGGGTGGAATTGCGTTCTACCAGTCGGGTAGCCACGCCGCCCACCGTTTCGATGGACAGGGACAGCGGCGTCACGTCAAGCAGCAAAATGCCCTTATTCACGGACAGCGCTTTGGAGCCGGACAGGGTATCCCCCTGAATGGCCGCGCCCTGGGCCACGCACTCGTCCGGGTTGATGCTCTTGCTGGGCTCCTTGCCCGTAAGCTGGCGCACCTTCTGCTGTACGGCGGGAATCCGGGTGGAGCCGCCCACCAGCAGCACGCGGCCCAGCTCGGACGCGGCGATGCCCGCGTCGTTCAGCGCGGCCTGTACCGGCCCGGCGGTGCGTTCCACCAGATCCCGGGTCAGGTCGTTGAATTTCGCGCGGGTCAGCGTAAGGTCGAGATGCACGGGCGCGCCGCCCTGCTGCGTGATATACGGCAGGGTGATCTGCGCCGTTTCCGCCGCCGAAAGCTCCTTCTTGGCCTGCTCCGCCGCTTCCTTGACCCGCGCCATGGCGACCAGGTCGTTCCTTAAATTGATATGCTGGGTTCGGGACACTTCCTCGCACACCCAGTTGACCACGCGCTCGTCAAAATCGTCGCCGCCTAAGTGATTGTCGCCGGAGGTTGCCAGCACCTCGATCACGCTTTCGCCAATTTCAATCACCGATACGTCGAAGGTGCCGCCGCCCAAATCGTACACCATCACCTTCTGGGCCGTGCCGGTATTCAGGCCGTAGGCTAAGGCGGCGCTGGTGGGCTCGTTGATGATGCGCTTCACGTTCAGCCCGGCGATGGTGCCCGCGTCCTTGGTTGCCTGCCGCTGAATATCGTTAAAATACGCGGGCACGGTGATCACCGCGTCGGTGACCGGTTCGCCTAAATAGCTTTCCGCGTCGGATCGCAATTTGCGCAGGATCATGGCGCTGATTTCCTGGGGCGTCCAGTTTTTGCCGTCGATATTCACGCGCCAGTCCGTGCCCATCTGCCGCTTGATCGAAGAAATGGTGCGCTTGGCGTTCACGGTGGCCTGATGCGCTGCCGCGCTGCCCACCAGCCGCGTGCCGTCGTTGGTAAAAGCCACCACGGAAGGGGTGGTGCGCTCGCCTTTATCGTTGGGAATGATCACCGCGTGCCCGCCCTCCACGATGGAAACGCAGCTGTTGGTGGTGCCTAAGTCGATGCCGATGGTTTTGCTCATTGCTTCTGTCTCCCCTCAGTCGGTTGCATGGTTGCGCATCTATTATACCGCGAAACGCGGGAAAAGGGAGTGAAAAAAAGGATGAAAATATGGCAAAAATCGGACCTTTTGCTTTTTGCCGCAATTGACAATTCCGCTGTCTCCATTGTACAATAGAAACAAAAAAGCGAACAGGAGGGTACGTTATGAAACCCATCGTTTTAGGCTATTCCGGCAGCAAAGGTCTGGATCAGATGACCAAAGAAGACGCCCTGCGGCTGACCCATATCAACTTAGCTTTCGGTGTGATCGTGGACGGCCTGCTGTCCATGAAAAATTTTCCCAACCTGAAAGAACAGCTTGCCCGGGTGCGGGCCATGAACCCGAAGCTCAAAATCGTCCTGTCCATCGGCGGCTGGACGGCGGGCGGCTTTTCCCTCATGAGCCGCACGCCGGAAGGCCGAGCCGCTTTCGGCCGTTCTGTGAAGCAGGCGCTGGACGAATACTGCCTGGACGGCGTGGACATCGACTGGGAATACCCGTGCAGCGACGAAGCGGGCATTGACTGTGACCCCTCCGACAAGGTGAATTTTACCTATCTGCTGGAAACCATGCGGGAAGCGGCGGGGCCGAACCGCATCGTTTCCATCGCGGCGGGCGGCGGCGATTACTTCGTCCGGGATACCGAAATGGAGAAGGTGGCCCAAATCTGTGATTATGTGCAGATCATGACCTACGACCTGAACTGCTTCACCCACACCACCCGGCACCATACCAGCCTGTACGCTATGGCAGGCTCCTATCCCCAGGGCAACGCCGATTACTGCACCCGCCTCTTCAACGCCGCCGGGGTGCCCCTGGAAAAAATCGTGCTGGGCGCGGCCTTCTATTCCCGGAAATGGACCGGCGTGAAGCCGGACAAGAACGGCCTGCTCCAGGACGCGGAAAGCATCGGCGGCTACGGCCCTTCCTACGGCGAGCTGCTCAAGGATTATATCGGCAAAAACGGCTTCGTCCGTTATTGGGACGATACCGCCAAAGCGCCTTACCTCTTTGACGGCAGCACCTTCATTTCCTTCGACGACGCGGAATCCATCGCGCAGAAATGCGCCTACATCAAAGAAAAAGGCCTCCTGGGCCTCATGTATTGGGAACACAGCTGCGACCCCTCCGGTGCCCTGCTGAAAGCCATCGCGGAGAACCTATAAAGATTGTGGGGGAAACCTCTCTTTGGATGCCAAAGAGAGGTTTCCCCCACGCCCCCTTCCGAGAAAGCAAAATTGTTCCCCTCGCTTGTTCATTTTAAGTCAAAGACAATAGCGATTGCTCCAGCGATAGCGAAAACTGCTCCCCAACCTATGCCCATATATCTGTCCCTGTTTAATTTCTGAATAGAGGTTTCTGTTTCA
>CACWWM010000009.1 GCA_902764565.1 uncultured Eubacteriales bacterium | reverse complement strand
CCGGTCCTTTCGGCGCTCCCTTCCGAAGAGGAAGATCTTCGCGGTTTGGACAGATCTGGAAACGTGGCCCTGGTTGTCAAGGTGCGCTTCGCTGGCGATGCCTGCGAATGGTGAGGGGAAACTCATCGCCTATAAATGGCGAAAATCAGCGATTTTGGAAACACCTGAGCAAAATTTTTTTGCCAAGGCGAAGGTCACGCTGCGCATTTAGCCAGACACCCCTCACCCCTACATGGGAAAAATCGGGCAAATTGACACCACCTCCAGAAAAATTTTTTCAGCACGTGAGTCATCATCTAATGTCCAAAAACGAGCTTTTTGGAAACCTCTTTCGAATAGTTATTTCAAATTGCTCCGCACGAGTATCAATAGTCATCGATCATCCATGTGAATTCTGCCAGCACCACCTCCTGTCAGCTGGTCCATATTGTCCGCTGTCCCTCTATGTAAAAATCGAGGCAGAATGGAAACACTTTTTAAAAATTTTCTGATAAGCAGCGTTCAACATCGTCTTCAGAGGGTGCTGTCTTCATATGGACAGCGCGCCTTTCATTTGCCCCTCCATATCTACATGGCGAAAATCAGCGATTTTGGAAACGCCGAAGCAAAAAATTTTGCCGGCATGAAGCTCATGCTGAAATTGCCCTACACTTTTTAATGTAAAATCAGAGCAAAGTGACACCGGCAAAATCAAATTTTGCAGCAGATGTGACCATGCGGGATTGCATGCGGAAGTCTTCGCATCATCCTGAATGAAGGTTGGCAGGCACAAAAATAGCCCTGCGGCTTTCAGGCGCAGAGCTTATAAGAGAGGAAAGCAGCTGAAGCTTTTTGCCAAGGGGCTAAAGAAAAGCACCAGCGTTCGCCGGTGCTTTCGATCCACTTTTATATCATACACCTGTGGCCTCAAGGTGTCTTTACAGTGTGGTTTGAGTGCCTATCGGGGGTCTTCTTGATTATTGAATAGGGGGCAATTCAGTTTTGACTGTACTATCATATTCAGCATCAGTTAGCTCAGACCTAAGAATGCTATCATTAAGCATTTTAATGAATTCTATCGCTTGCTTTTGATTTAATATTTTGATTTTCCCGTTATCAATTTCCAGCTTGTCCTTATAACGAGGTAGAGTTTTCAGCTTTTCTAACAAGACATTTTTATCCATGCGCAAAACTGGAGAGTGTTTTGCTTGAGATCGGGCCAAACCTCGTCGATGTAGGCGTGCTTTGGCTCTTTCTTTTTTTGTTCCTGCATCGCGCTCCATGCCCTGATGCGCAGGAAACCGAGCATGTCCATCTCGTCAATCTCCCGCATCCGCCAGCCGCTCTCCAGCAGAGAGTTATATGTGGAGTAGATGAAATCCGGCAGCGTCAGAACTGAGGAATCTCCTCGGGCTGCGGAGCCGTCTCCCTCCTCGCTGCCTTCGTAGGGAACTCATCAAGAATCTCCGTGGTCTGCGTCTGGACTGCCATGAGCGCCAGCGCAATGTCGTGCATCAGGCGATCCACGGGGTAGTAATCCAGCACATCGTCCGGGGTGAACTGGTTTCCGAACAGAACGCAGAACCAGTGAATCATCACGTCCATGGCGTCGGCTATAGACAGCTCTCCGGCATCCGCGGGTGTTTCGCCCTTGAGCGCGGCATTGGAGAGGGCCACAATGCGCCCGTACATTTTGGCAGCAGGCTCCAGCGCCCTGCCAGAGACGAAGTCGATGGTGTACTGATAATCAGGTGTCATGCCGAGGTAACGTAACGCCCTGTCGCTGCATCTCACGGTGAACATGGACGTAGTCCGGCATCTTGTAGACCACTTTCCCCGGTGCGCTGGGAAACAGCCTTTCCTCAAGTTCTTTGTCAGACATCATATCGACCTCGGCGTGGCCGGTATCGCCCTGAGTGGCCTTCAGGTCACCGTGATTCAGTTTGAGCTTGTAGGTCGTGCTGGAATGACGCAGCGAGTGGAAAATCACGTTGGGGGGTCCTGCCGTCGTTTTGAGCTGGTTGAAATCCTTCTCAATCATCCGCTGATCAACAGGGCGTCCGTTGTCCTGGGCGATCACCAGATTGAAATTCTGGTACTCATCCCCCAGGAACTCAATGATTTCAACCTGCGACTGCTGCCACTTCCGAAGAATATACCCTTCGCTATTACGAGAAGGTCGGTGTCATCCCAGAAGTGCATCGAACAGACAGCGGCATTCGCGATTATGACGAGACGGCCATTGGCTGGGTGGAAAATGCCGTGTGCATGCGCAGTGCCGGCGTGCCCGTGGAGAGCATTTGTTGGGTGGAGAAGGCTCGAGGATAGTTCTTTCCGTTCCATTCAAACCGTTCGGTCATATAATCCACCCGCATCAAAGTTGACATTGTGGTCAAAACGGGATATAATATGACCACAAGGAGGATGAAGCCTATGAACGCAGGGATTTCCATCAGACCCTCAAGAGATTTGCGGAGCAACTATTCACAGATCTCCTCGCTGACCCGGCAGAACCCCGTTGCCATCACGGTGAACGGCAAGGAGGACACCGTGGTGATGAGCCATGAGAGCTTCGTCAGCCAGCAGAATTACATTGCGGAAATGGAAGCGAAGCTGGCTGTCTACGCTCATCTCGCCCAGGCGGCGGATGATGTGAAGCTGGGGCGTGTGCAGGATCTGGACACAGCCTGTGACGATATTCTGAGCGAACTGGATGGGCTGGAGCTATGAGCTATCGCGTCAGGCTGACCGAAACTGCTAAACAGGATCTTCGGGAAATCGCCTTTTACATCGCTGATCAAGCCAAGGACAAGGGGATCGCCCGGAGCTTTGTGAACGAGCTCCGGGTTAGCTGCAATCGGCTCACTGACTATCCGCAAGCCGGTGCGCTTCCGAAGGATCATGTGCTGCGGAGCATGGATTACCGCTATATCACGCACAAGGGATACCTCATCTTCTATACTGTCGATGAGCCGGAGAAGGCAGTCAACGTCCTTGCAATTTTCAACGCTCGGAAGGATTATCTGCGGGTGATGAGCCGGTTTATCTGAACGTCATATGCCGGAAAAACGTAAAGCAGAGTACCGTCAAGTGCGATATTGAACGTGATGTCTGCGTGTGCTATCGTGGAATCGAAGGGAGCTGACTGCTCATGGCCCTCGTTTGTCCTGTGTCCGATTTGCGCAACGACAACTCCGTTCTTGAACAGGTTTCCGCTGGTTCACCGGTGTATCTGTCGGTCAACGGACGCGTCTGTTATGCAATCCGCGATATTGCGGACGATGAAGTATTTGAGAAGGCAAAGGCAATGTATCCTGGCAACAAATCCGTTCAGTAGTACTTCCGCAATCGGCCGCGTGCTTTGCGACATCGCTTTTGCTGATCTGAAATCCTATTCGTAATAAGGTATAGCCCGTCTCCCAATAACGTGCTATCATTCTGTCAGATGAGACCGAAAAAGAGTGCCTGACGTTGAACAGAGGAGAAAGCCATTATGCTGCGCGTATTGCTTGTAGATAACGATTCCGCCTTTTTGGAGCGCATGCAGGACTTTCCCTGGCTGGCGCACCAATGCGAGTGCATTGGCGTCGCACAGAGCGGGGAACAGGTGGCGCAGCTCAGTCGGCGGCTGACGCCGCATATCGTCGTGATGGACGTGTGTCTTTCCGGGGAAGATGGTGTTTCGCTGATGCGCCACATCCGCGCCGGTTTCTCCGAGATGCAGATCATCGTTCTGACGGCATGCCGCAGCTTTGAGTATGCGCAGGCAGCGCTGGATGAAGGAGCCGTCGCCTATGTTCTCAAGGATGAACAGATGGGGGAATTTCTGGGCAGGGCGCTTGACAAAGCATACAGGGCATTCAGTGTAAGGCTGGAGGACCTGCGCTCCTCCCTGCTCAAGCGGGCCAACAAGCTGCTCCAGCTCAATACAAGCGGTATCCAGAGCGCAGAGATGCAGCGCGAGCTGAAGGCCGTCACGGCGCGGCATGCTCATGCGTGGATCCTCAGCATCCGCCTGAGGCGACACGGGCGGGACGTGGCGCCGCTGGTGGAGCAGCTGGACAGGCTGCATTCTTCCCAGAACGGCTTCCCGGAGATTATCCTCTATGACGGCGCATTCTTTGAGCTGGTTTTTGACGGCGGCCCGGAAGAAATCCGGCAATGGTGCGCCCGGCTTCAGCCTTCGGCACCGCCCTTTGACGATCTGATGTACATGGTCTATGATGGGCCGTTCTGTGGCGTGCAGGAGTACCAGAACTGTCACCTGCGCTGCATGTTCACGCTGAAAACCTGCTTCTACTCCCGGGAGAACACGCTTGCGCAGGCGCGGCCCAGCGAGGCCAAATACCTGCCCGCAGCGTACAGTGAGGAATGGATGCGCCAGCTCGAACTCAAGTGCGGAGACGGTCAGGCAGTCAAGGCGTACCTCTCCCGGGAGGTGCTGCCCGTGCTGCTGCAAAACCGTCCCGACCCCGAATATGTCCGCGAGATGCTGGAGCGGTGGCTGAGGCGTTTTGAGCTCATATTTGAAAAGAAGCCTTTGTTTGCCTGCCGAGAGGAGATCCGGCTGGCCGTGCACGTCTGGGATGCCATTTCCATCTTCTCCAAAGCGCTGGACGAATTGTTGCCGGAAAAGGGAGAAATCAGTTATGCGCTGCAAAGCGCGCTCAATTACATGCGCGCCAACCTGGGCGACCCCGCACTCAGGCTGCAGAATGTGGCGGCTTATGTCGCCGTCAGTCCCGGGTATCTGTCACGCCGTTTCAAGGAGGAGATGGGCGTCTCCTATCAGGAGATGCTGACCCGGGTGCGCATGGAGCGTGCGGTCACGCTGCTGCGCGCCGGAGGTAGCCGTGTCTATCAGGTGGCGGAGCAGTGTGGCTACTCCAGCTACCGCAGCTTTGAAAACGCCTTTTCCAATTTCTACGGGCAAAGTCCCAAGGCGTTCAAATAATCGTATATCACAAAAGCACATACACTCAGATGCCTGATTGCGGCGGATTCTATGACAATTGGGCAGTCTGGGTGTATATTTTTTGTCTATTTTCTATGCTATGATCTTTTTGAGGTGAGAAATGTGATACATAGCGTGAAGGGAAAGCGCCATCCGCTGCTGAGAAAGCTGTGGAAGCAGCGTGCCTTTTTCCTGATGCTCCTGCCGGGGCTTGCCTATTATGTCATCTACAAATATGCCCCGATTGTGCTGGGCGTGGCGACCAGTGTGGTCAAGTACAATCTGCGCAAGGGACTTGCCGGCAGCAAGCTGCTGGATCCATGGTACAGCAACTTCAAGTTCTTCTTTGAATCCAATTATTTTTCGCAGCTGCTGTCCAACACGCTTATCATCAGCCTGAGCAAAATTCTGCTGACGATCCCCATTGCGCTGCTGCTGGCGATTCTGCTCTATGAATGTCGCAGCGTCAAGCTGCGCCGCTGCGTGCAGACGCTGACCTATATGCCGCACTTCCTTTCCTGGATTGTCATTTATGGCATGTGTTTCTCCCTTCTGTCCGAAACCAACGGCATGGTAAATGTCCTCATCCGCAAGCTGACCGGGCACACCGTGCCGTTCTTCACGGATGCACATATCTTCCGCGGCGTCATCATCTGGTCGGATGTTTGGAAGAGCGTGGGCTGGCAGTCCATTATCTACATGGCCGCTATCGCAGGCGTGGACCCGAACCTCTACGATGCGGCGCATATCGACGGCTCAGGCAGGCTCAAGTCCATCTGGTACATCACGCTGCCGAGCATCATGCCCGTCGTCATCACGACGCTTGTGCTCAAGTGCGGCAATGTGCTGGATGCCGGCTTTGACCAGATCTTCGTCATGTACAACACGGCTGTCCGTTCCACGGTGGACATCATCGACACCTGGGTGTACAGAACCGGTCTGGAGCAGTGGAATATCTCGCTGTCCAGCGCGGTGGGCCTGTTCAAGTCCGTCATCAGTATGATTCTGGTGATTCTGGTCAACCAGCTTGCCAAGAAGTGGGAGGCCTCCGTATGGTGAAACGTCATTCCGAGCGCATATTCGACGTGCTGGTGATTCTGCTGCTGGTCATGGCCGGACTTGTCTGCCTGATTCCCATGCTGCATGTCATCGCCGTATCCCTTACGCCCTACGATGAATATCTCCGGCGCGGCGGCATGATTCTCTTTCCCACGAGCATCACCTTCGATGCCTACCGCGAGTTCATCAAGGAGCCCTATCTGTTTGAGTGCTTCATGACCACAGTGGTCAGCACGGTGCTGGGCACGGCGTTCAACATCCTCATGACAGTGCTCATGGCGTATCCGCTGGCCAAGACCGATCTGCTCGGGCGCAAGGCGTTCAACCTCTTTGTGCTTATCCCCATGCTGATTACCGGCGGCCTGATTCCGACCTACCTGGTCGTGCGTTCCACGGGAATGATGAACACGATTCTGGTCTACATCATCCCGGGCGCCATCTGGTCCTATGTGCTGATTATCACGCGGGCGTTCTTCACGCAGATTGACAAGGGCATTGCCGAATCTGCCCGTATGGACGGTGCGGGTGAGTGGACGATCCTCTTCCGGCTGATTCTGCCCATCTCCATGCCGATCATTGCAACGATCGGACTCATGTACGGCGTGGGCCACTGGAACGAGTACCTCAGCGGCGTCATCTATGTCAATCGTCCGGAGCTGCGCACGCTGCAGGTGGTGCTGCGGGAAGTGCTCAGCCGCAACACGGAAGCCGCCGTCGATGTGACGGTGCCAACCAAAACACTGCAGATGGCGGGCGTAGTCTTTACCTCGGTGCCGATCATCGTGGTGTATCCGTTTCTGCAGAAGTATTTCACGCAGGGCATCATGCTCGGCGCGATCAAGGGCTGATGATGACAGGCCGGGCGAACGGTCTGTATCAAATAAAAACTGGAGGGATTTCCATGACGAAGCGTTCCATTGTTTCCCTGCTGCTTGCGCTGATGATGCTCCTGTGCATCACCCCCGTGCTGGCGGAAGAACCCGTGACCATCCATGTGTATGGTCTGGGCGCAACCATCCCCGAGACCGATCCGGTGCTGCCTGAGCTGGGCAACCGTCTGGGTCTCAAGATTGTGGTGGATACCGCCGCGGGCGGCGCGGATGCGGCCACCGGCCTGATGACCCGCATGATGGATAATGACATCCCCGACGTGTTCCGCGTTGGCGACCTGAACAACCTGGCGGTGTACCATGAGTCCGATGCGGTGCTGGATCTCACGCCGTACCTCGACCAGATCCCCTCTGTGGTTGCGGCCTTCCCGGAAACCGATTGGGCGCGCCTGACCATTGATGGCGGCATCTACGGCATCCCGCGCCGCGGCGAGGTCAACTACATGGACTACTTCATCCGCAAAGACTGGATGGAGAAGCTGGGCGCCAAGTACCCGACCACGTTCGACGAGCTGTACGACCTGTGCGTGCAGGTGCGTGACGCTGACCTGGACGGCAACGGCGTGAACGACACCTATCCCATCAGCGGCAGCAAGCTGGAGAGCCGCGCCGGTACCCTGAACATGTTCTTCACCGCCTATGGCGTGACCCAGCCCAACACCCTGATGATCAAGGACAACCAGGCGGTCTGGGCCTGCACCGATCCGGCCTACAAGCTGGCGCTGACCGAGATCCGCCGCTTCATGGAAGCCGGCCTGATCGACCCTGAGTTCGTCTCCATGAACGAGGATACCCTGCGCGAGAAGATGTCCATGGGCAAGGTGTTCCTGGCGAACGGCGGCTGGTGCGCCTTTGCCAAGCAGGCGCAGCAGGACGTGCTCAAGGCCGTTGACGCGAACGCTGACTGGGGTCACATTGAGAGCAACATCGTGACCGAGCTCGGCATCTCGGGCGCGACCCATACCGCGGCAAACTTCTCCAACGTGTATTCCTTCAGCCCCGACCTGGCGGATGACCCGGAGAAGCTGGCGGCTGCGCTGTCCATCTTCGAGTACACCATCTCCGGCGAGGGCGACGAGCTGCTGTGCTACGGCCTGGAGAACGTGCACTACACCAAGGAGAATGGCGTCATCACCAAGCTCCCGGCAATGAACGAGCTGGGCTATGGCTGGGCCATCCAGTTCACCGGCCGCAATGACATGGTCTACTGCATGACCAAGTTTGCCGAGTGCGCGGACGAGATCGAGCACGCTGCCAACGAGGTACCGATTCTTACCCATTATGAGGCGCTGGTCAGCCAGCCCGAGGGTGTGAACATGGCCGACCTGAAGGCGTATGAGTCCGAGCAGCTGATCGCTTTCATTTACGGCACCCGCCCCATGGAGGAGTACGACAATTTCGTGCAGGAGCTCTACAACCTGTACAACCTGGGCGCGTACCTTGACGCCGCCACCGAGACCCTGACCGAGCTGGGGTACATCAAGTAATCAGCCTTTTGTATCGGAGAGGGGCAGCCACGCCCCTCTCCTTTTCAGTCAATCAGGGACTGCGGGAAATGTGCAAGGGACGAAGAAAGGCATCACTGCAAAAAGCGCTTCAAAGAAAACGGCGGGCACCGTCCGAGGAGGTTTGTATGAAAGCAGTCATTTTGGGAGGCACCCTTTCGGCAATCCGGGAGGCGCTGCGTCTCCGGGCGGCAGGGTGGTCCGTGCTGCTGTGCGCGCAGAGCACCTATCTGGCGGAGGATGTCACGGCAACATGGCATGGCTATGGCGTGTGCCATCAGGCATGGCTGGGTGACAGGCTGGCCGCCGCCGGGCTATGCGTGGAGCCTCCCTTCCTCCCCGGAAGGATCAAAAAAGAAGCGCTCCGGGTGCTGCTGGATGCGGACGTGGAGGTTCGCTTCATGACCCGGGCTGCGGGGCTGCTCCAGGAGGAGGGGCGCGTCTGCGGCGTGGTGCTGGCGCGCAAGGGCGGCCTTGCCCAGGAAAGGTGCGACCTCCTGCTGGATGCGACCCTCTATCATGTTGCTTCCGCGCGGCTGACACAGCGGGCGGTGCTCGTTCCGGCAGGCAGCGAAGTGAGCTTCTCGCTGGAATACCGCGGCATCACGCTGACGCAGGATGTACTCCCGCTATCGGATCACGAAGTGCTGGAGCGCGGGCCTGTTGCACAGGACCACGCCTACCTGACCGCGACGCACACCTTTGCGCAGGATACGCCGCTGGAGGGGGCGCATACGGCGCTGTGGCGCTGTGCGCTTCATGCGGCCAAACGACTGGCGCAGGATGAACGGTTCCCGCATCTGGAAATGACCAATGCCCTGCCGGCTCAGGTTTTCATGGAATCGCCTGAAATGGAGCAGGCCGTGGAGATCACGGACGGTTTCAGCTTTGATGCGTCGTGGGCAGCGTATCCCGTCTGCCCGGCGCAGGTGCTGGTCTGCGGCGCAGGTACGGCTGGAATCCGCGCCGCGCTGGCTGCTGCGCCGGCGGGAGACGTGCTGCTCACGGAGTTCTTCCCCTATCCAGGCGGCACGCGGACGATGGGCGGTATCCAGTGGCTCTACTACGGCAACAGAAGCCCGCTGTTCCAGAAGATGTTTGCGGAAATCGAGCGCTATGCGGGCGGTCTGACGCACGGGAGGACGTATTCCCACTTTGGCTCCGCCGAGGCTTTCCTGTATCTGGAAAAGCTATGGGACAGCGGCATTGCGTACCGACCCGACACGCTGGTCTGCGGTGCGCGCCTGAGCGGGGGGCGCATCTCGGAGGTATTGTGCGTGTCGGCGGGGGAAATCTTTGTTGTGCATCCGAACAAGGTTCTGGATGCCACCGGCGACGGGGACGTGGCTGCGCTGTGCGGCGTTCCGATGGAAACCGGCGATTCCCTGACCGGCATGGTGCAGAATTACAGCCAGGCTCATCGCGTCAGCGGGACACGCTTTGATTGCCCCATGGCCGATCAGGATACGCTGCGCACCGATTTGCCGGAGGAATGGCAGCGTGCTGTGATTCAGAATACGCTATTCGGCGCGGAGTACGACTGCATGGAGATGCTGACCCCGCGGGAAAGCAGCCGCATCCTCGGACAGTACCGCATCACGCTTGAGGACGCGGCGCGGGGGCATGTGGAGCCGGATGCGCTGATTGATGCGTATTCCTCCTATGACCCGCACTGTCGCTGCTTGTCCCTGCCGGGGCGGCTCGGGCTGATGCCGGAGCGCGCAAAGCCCCGGTATGTCTCCATTCCCTACCGGGCGCTGCGCACCCATGAAGCCGGCAACTTGCTGGTGCTTGGCAAAGCGATTTCCGCAACGCAGGATGCCTTCAATTACTGCCGCATGTGCGCGGACGTGATGGCACTGGGTCATGCTGCCGGGCGCATTGCGGCGCTGTCGGTTGATTTGTCCGCGCCTGCGCTGACCCAGGTACAGCAGGAGATGTTCGCCGGCGGCGCGCTGGTGCGACGGCCTTCTTCAGAACCGTATGATGAGAACACAGCAGAGCGTGTCATTGCGCCGCTGCTGTGCGGTGTGGAGGGTGCGCTGGCGGAGGTTGTGCTCTGTGCGTGGCCGCAGACACAGAAGCTGCTTCTTGGTGCGCTGGAAAGCGGCGTGCTGCCGGACAGCAAACGGGTGGCGCATGCCCTGCTTTACACGGGGGATACGCGCTTTGCGCCGGACGTGCTGGAGGACTTCGTGCAGCAGGATGAAGCGCTCGCCGGGCAGTACGGGGAGCTGCGAGAGGCGGACGGCCTGATTCACGGCGGCTATCGGAATGCGCCGGATGATGTGTGGCGCGTCAATCAGGCGATGGTGCTGCTGGCACATGTGCAGTACCGCCCGGCCATTCCGGCGCTGTGTGCGGCGATGGAGCGCACCGGTCTAGGCGCGTTCTATCACCCGCAGACGGCGACCTATGGCAGCCTGCGTCCGGACTGCATGACCAACAGCACCTACGACCGCATGCTGTGCATGGCAGAGGTGGGCTTGCTGATGCCGGATGGCGCGCTGGCCGGGCCGCTGATGCGTCTTTCCCATCTGGCGCAGGACATTGAGCCGCAGGATCGTAATGTCTATATGGCATATCTCGCGCTGCGTCTGGCGCACGCGGCGCTTCTCTGCGGCAGCGGGGACGCGCTGGCGGTGATTGAGCCTTATAGCCGCCATCCACACGGTGTTCTGCGCACCTATGCCCAAAGGATTCTTGAAAGCAATCAGGGAGGAAAAATGGTATGAAGGTAATCTGTAACCCGCTCAATCTGCCGTACCGCTACCAGATGCGCGGCGCTTCCCAGCCTGCCTGCCGGGAGGCTGCCGACCCGACACTGCTTGAGGTGAATGGGCAGTATGTCCTCTTTCCCTCCATGACGGCGGGCTTCCATACAAGCGAAGATCTCTGCACATGGACATTCCATGTCCTTCCGGAGAATTTCCCAGCGAACGACTATGCGCCGGATGGTTGCGTGCTGGACGGCGAGGTGCAGCTCTGTGCGTCGCATGGGAGCAAAAACGGCAGCTTTTACCGCAGCCGCGACCCGCTTGCCAAGCCGTTCCGGGAGATTCCCGGCACCTTCCCGTTCTGGGATCCGCACCAGTTTGTGGACGATGACGGACGGCTTTACTTCTATTGGGGCTGTTCAAATGCGCAGCCCATCCGTGGTGTGGAGATGGACAGGAATACGATGCGCCCGCTCGGCGAGCCGGTTCCACTGATTGCCGGGCATCCTGAGCAGCTTGGCTACGAGCGCATGGGCGAGGACGGCTCTGATGAAAACAGCGCTCCGTGGATCGAGGGCGCGTGGATGACAAAGCACAACGGAAGGTATTACCTGCAATACGCCGCCCCTGGCACGGAATTCAACACCTATGCGGACGGCGTATATGAGAGCGAACATCCGCTTGGGCCGTTTGTGCCGGCGAAAAACCTGCCGTATTCCTTCGTGCCGGACGGCTTTGCGCAGGGTGCGGGACATGGCAGCACGCTGAGGACGCGCGACGGGCAGCTTTTCCACGCAGCGACCATGCGCATCAGTGTCAATCACCCATTCGAGCGCCGGCTCGGCCTGTGGCGTGCGGGCTTTGATGCGGACGGCCTGATGTACTGCGATCAGCGGTATGCGGACTGGCCGATGGCACTGGAGGATGCTCCCTTCTCGCCGCCGCGTTGGATGCTGCTTTCCCATGGGAAGCCCGTCCGGGTGTCCTCCGGGGAGAATGCGGCGTGCGCGGTCGATGAAAACATCCGCACATGGTGGAGTGCGTCGGGAAATCAGCCCGGAGAATGGCTGGAGGTCGATCTGCTGGCGGCCTGTCAGGTGAACGCCGTGCAAATCAATTTTGCAGACGAGGGACTGTTTCTGGAGCCGCCCTGCCCCACGGAGACGCTGGAACAGGGGCGCTATATCGAGCGCGTTCCCCAGCATACCCGCTGGCTGCTGGAAGGCTCAACGGATGGCAAAACGTATTTCGTCATCGAGGACAAGCGCCGGGTGGAAACAGATCTGCCGCATGATCTGGTTGTCCGGGAGGCGGGTGTTGTTTGTCGCTTCCTGCGCCTGACCGTGCAGGAGCTTCCCTACGGGCAGAAAGCCCGCATTTCCGGTCTGCGCGTTTTTGGATACGCAGAAGGTGAGCCGCCGCGGCTGCTTTCCTCCCGAGCCACCCGGGAAGGCGCACGCGACATGCTGGTGACATGGGATGCGGAAGGCGCCGACGGCGTATGCATCCAATGGGGAGTTGCGCCGGATAAGCTGTACCACAGCTGCCTGACCTATGCCCCGGGAATGCGGCGCATCACGGCGCTGTGTGAGGGACAGCGCGTATGGTTCCGGGTGGATGCCTTCAACGGGAGCGGCATCACCTGCGGCGAAGTTCAGGAGGTCGAGGAATGATGGGGAAAGATGCGGGGATGACGGTGCATCTGGAGGAAACGCTGACCGCTGCGGGGTGCTATGACGTGCTGGTCGCGGGCGGCGGGCTGAGCGGCGCTGCCGCCGCGCTTTCTGCCGGGCGCTGCGGCAAACGTGTTCTGCTCATCGAGAAGCAGTGCAGCCTGGGCGGGCTGGCTACCACAGGGTTGGTCAATTTCTGGGTGCCGCTGTGCAACGGAAGGGGAAGGATGATTATCCGCGGCATGGCAGAGGAGCTTCTGAAACTGTCCCTGCGTCTGGGCTTTGACACGCTGCCGGAGGAATGGAAGCAGGGTGAACCGGCACAGCCTACGAACGAGCGATGCGTCAGCTGGTTTTCCTCCGGTCTGTTTGCGCTGGAGCTGCTTCGGCTTCTGCGCGAAAACTGCGTGGATGTTCTCTACGACGCGCTGATTTCCCAGCCGGTGATGGCGGACGGACACTGCGAAGGACTCATCATCGACGGCAAATCGGGGAGAAAATTCTATCAGGGCAGCGTGGTCATCGATGCAACGGGCGATGCGCAGGTGCTCGCGCAGGCGGGCGTCCCGACCATTGAGGGCGACAATTACTTCACCTATTACGGCGAGGGCATCACGCTGGAAGGCTGCCGCCGGGCACTTGAAACCGGAAACCTGTTCAATGCATACAGTCGCCCCTTTGGCGGCACGGCGGATTTGCATGGCCGCCAGCAGCCGGCGGAAAAAGTGCCCTATCACGGGGTATCGATGGAAACCATCAATGCCTATCTGCAGGAGAATCAGCTTTTGATGCTGAAAAAAGAGGAACGGAAGGATCGCTGGGCGCGTGGCATTCACATGCTGCCCGGCATGCCGCAGCTGCGCACAGCCCGGCGGCTTGACGGCAATGCTACGCTGACGGAGGAGGACTGCTACCGCCATCAGGCAGCGTCCATCGGCACCATCTGCGATTTTGAAAGACGTGACTGCCTGTACGAAGTGCCCTACGGCGTGCTGATTCGGGACGGTTTTGACAACCTGATGACCTGCGGCAGAAGCGCGTCTGCTTCCGGATGGGGCTGGGATGTGCTGCGGGTGATTCCGCCCGCCGTGCTGACGGGTCAGGCAGCCGGTCTGGCGGCAGCGCTGGCACTGGACGCCGGATGTGCCGTATCGGATGTGCCCATCCATACGCTTCAGGAGCAGCTTGGTAAAACGGGCGTTATCATCCACTTTGACGATGCGTGGAAGCCTGCGTCTGAGCCGGAGGACTGTGCAGCCGCTGTAGAGGGACATATCTGAATGCGGCCTTTGGGGAGATGCTACGCGTCATCCGCACGCTGACCGGGGCGGCATTATGCTACTCAAATACAGCAGCTCTTTCTTTGATCAGCTCGATGCAGCCCATTCCAAGCTCAAACAGCCGATAAAGCCCGCGAATCCTGCGTACAATCGTGGTATAGATTCTGATTGTCTTCAACTATTCTGTCTTTGAAAGAACAACTGCGGCTTTGGGTAAAGAAGATGACGAGCAAAGTTTTCTGAGCGATATGAGAAATGCAAACAGGAATCGGTGAATCCGCTAACACCATCTATCTGACGCCCAACAAAGAAGGCAGAGGGGAGCCTTGAAGAATGCCCGTGAACGACCCCTGTGGAGCTGAAAAAAGCCCTCGAAGGCTGTGAAAAAACAAGCCGGGATGTCGGGTTCTCTCAGAATGGCTTGCAGCGTTGCACAAAATAATTAGCACGAAAATACTAGAACCTGTTCACACTATTAACATATCTGTACTACAGAATGCGGATTAATGTGGATTTGTGTGAGGAATTAGGAGTTACTATATATTCCTTCCCAATGAAATTTCATCCGATTTCTGACCCGGATTATTTCAGGAATCGTGATTAAATTGGTAAACACTGGAACCGCAAATTCATAAGAGCAATACAAGCAATTCTGAATTCCACTAAAGGAAAGGTCGGGCGTGGTGTTGCCTTCTTCGAAGAAGCGTTCGGACGAAATATCGATGAGTTTCATCGTTTATTGTGGATGCCAGAAGCATTCATCATATTCCGTCGGAAATATGATGCTGATTTACGTGCTCGAATGGCAGATAAATACACGAACTATACTGACGAAGATTGCGATCTTGCTAATGAATGGTGGAGGGATTTCTGTGCGTTGAGTGAGGATCAACGAGCCATCATAGAGCCTATCATCGGTTTGAACAAGTTTGATGAGGGTGATTACCAATGCGATGATCCACAGATTCTTCACGTCTTGGAATACTATAAGATTAAGCACTAATGCTTTTTCCTCACCATTTTCTTCAACCACAATTTTTCGGAGGGTTACATGATACCAGTAGAAAGTATAGTCAGGTATCTCATAAAGTTCGGAAGCGAGAAAAACATGAAGTCGCTACTTGATGGCAAAGTGTTTATGCATAATCTCCAGTACTACATCAGCCTTGAAAAAGAAAAGGGAGATCAGATTACTGGAGATGAATATGAAGGCAAGCTTCCAGTTGTTAACGTTACACTCTCCATAAGGAATCCAGATACACATGAAGAGATTACACAGATATCATGTGGAAAGGCATCTTTTGACTTTGGCATGTCAAAGTATCCAGTGTATTGTACTTTGATGTTTGACCATCGAAATATGCTTAATGATGAAGAACCTCAAGTGCCCAAAGAAGATGGTGATCCGTATACGATACTGCGGTATGGTTTTACTGAGGATCAAAAGAAAGAAATGGCCACCTTTGGTGATTCAGCCGTATTTATCAAAAATGTCGACGAGTTTATTCATCGCGTAAGAAAAGCTGCTGAAGCAAAAGGGATTCAAGTCGGATATGGTCCGGTCAGCTACTATCATGACAATGAACTTAAGCATCACAAACAAGTCATGGAGCAGCATGGAGCTGCCCCTCTGTGGAAAAGAGATCGGTACAAGAATCAACAGGAGTATCGCATTTATTTAGACACAGAAATTGACGATTCGATGATTCTTGAGATTGGAGATATACGTGATATAGCTGAACTGTTGCCAACAACAGTTCTTCTGGATAGTGAACTCTGCGTCAAAGCTATTCTTGAACCTCTACACGATAACCCATAACCCTACACGATAACGTCATAACGTTACACGAAACGCCCGGCAATCGTGTAGCGGTTATAAAAATCAGTCAAGTTTGTTTCTTACCCAAACCGTTTCTGATTTGGGTATTTGACACGAAATACCGCAGAATCTTCACCTAATCATACCCAAACCATGATTACACACCATTCTATTTGGGTATGCAATAATGTAAATTATGGCATTAAAAATTATGATTTTGAGAGCAATCGGGCAATTCAAGTCCTGTTTCCCGCACCACAGAACCCTTGATTTTTCAAGGGTTCTGCTTCTTTTTGGCGGCCTTCCACCCCAACCCCACCCCAACGGACCTGATATTGGGGTGGGGCTATACGCCATGGGACATGGTTGGGTGAAATTTTCTATTATTGTTCATCGTTTTACAACCCGGCGATGAACTTTTCCATGCGGTTCGCGCTTTCCTTCTGCATGGTGGCGGTGACGTGTGCGTAGCGATCCAGTGTGAATGCCGAGGAGTAATGCCCGGCGTTCTGCTGGATCGTTTTTACGTCATCCCCCGCCATAATGGAACTGACCACATAAGTGTGTCTCAGATCGTGGAAGCGGTGCGCGTCGATACCCGCTGCCACCAGGATCTTGTGAAGAATCTTCCATGCGGTCGGCTGGGACAGGTGGCTGCCATCCGGATGCGTGAACACCAGGTTGGGGAAGCCGCCATCGTTCCATGCCGGCCCCAGCGCTTTCCGCTGTGCTTCCTGCTCTTCCTTGTGCTTCTTCAGCACCTGGAAGACCGTAGGAGCGGGAGCGATGGTGCGGGGCTTGCTGTTCTTCGGTGTCGCAAACCGGAAGACTTCGCCTTTCTTTCTCGGCTGAGCCAGCTGCTTGGTGACCCGAATCAGACCGTTCTCAAAGTCCACAGAATCCCAGGTCAGCCCCAGCAGCTCGCCGGACCGCAATCCGGTGAAGATTGCGGTCACGATGAGCGCCTCATGCTCGTGGCCTTTCAGAAAGGCCAGCAGCTTGGAAAGTTCCGGCGTATCCAGCGGATGAATCTCCGCTTGCTCGATCCGGGGCAGGATGCAGTTGCTGGATGGATTCTTGCTCAAGTAGCCTATTCTGACAGCCACATCCAGTGCCTTATGCAGGCAGCCGTGAATGTTCTTGATGGATTTCGGACTGAGCCCTTCCTCCCGCTTCTTATTGTAGAGGCGCTGAATCATGGGCGTTCGGAGTGCCGACAGTTTGACGTCTCCGAGCGCGGGGATGATGTGCACCCGGATCTGCATTTCGTAGGTATCAGCAGTGCCGAGCTTCACATTCCCCAGGTAGTCGCGGTGCCACATGGTCAGCCATTGGCCGAGGGTCAGGCCGCTGTCCTCTCTGAAATCACCATGGTCGATGGTGACGGAGACTTCGGTCAGCTTCTTCCGGACTTCCGCCTGGGTTCGTCCATAGACCGAATGCCGTTTTCCATCGGCACAGTATCGGGCTTCCCAGCTTCCGTCAGCCCGTTTTCTGATGGTTCCTTCGCCGTTAGCACGCTTTCTTGCCATT
>CACWWM010000008.1:16397-33082 GCA_902764565.1 uncultured Eubacteriales bacterium | reverse complement strand
ATCAGCTGGAAATCTTCAACCAGATGCAGCAGCAGGGCTGGTATCCCGTAAAGCCCGCCCAGCCCCAGGACGTGCAGACCGCCAAGCAGAAATATCAGCAGATGCGGGCCAGCCTGTAATTCCCGCGTTAAGCGCCGTGCCTTTCCTTTCGGGGAAAGGCATGTTTATTATATCACATTGCAGTAAAAAACAAAACAGCTTTGCAATGACTTTTTATATAATAAGAACCGCGCCCGCCGCAAATGCCTTGTATTTCGTGGAATATGGGCGCAAGGGCCCTTGTATTTCGTGGAATATGGGCGCAAGGGCCGTTTGGAATCGTTTGATATGTTTTTATAATCATCATTGCAGGAATTATGAAATCTCCGGCGAATAACAAAAAAGAAAATAATCACGCAAGGAGGAAAACACCAATGCCGAAGTATAAACAGGAAACACGGGAACGGGCCCTGAAGCTGATGGCGGAAAAGGGCGTCAAGGCAGCCAGCGAGGAATTGAACATCAACGTTATGACCCTGTATAAATGGCGCAGGGAAGAGAACGGCGCGGCCCCCAAGGCCAAGGCGCTGGAGGGCATGGACGCGCTGCTTGCCGAGGACGTGGCCGCCAAGGATCGCCGCATTGCGGAGCTGGAAGCGGAAAACGCCCGCCTGAACGAAACCGTGAAGGGCCTGGAGGAGCGCGTATCCCGCTTCCGGGCGATCATCGAAGCGCTGATCCGCTGAAACATCCTCTTCCTTCCGGCATTTTCCGGGCGGCTTTCTCGGAAAGGGGTCTGGGGGAAACCGCTCTTTGGTCTGCAAAGAGCGGTTTCCCCCAGATTTTTATATTGCTCCCAGCACCTTTGCCACGCTGTCCCGGATCACCAGGGAAGCGCGGCTGTCGGCGGGGGTGGGCTCCCGGTTGACGACGACCAGGTTTTTGCCGCTGAAATATTCCAGGAAGGACGCGGCGGGCTCCACGGACAGGGAAGTGCCCGCCACGACAAGGGTATCGGCATTGGAAATTTCCCGGCAGGCCCCCATGCACACGTATTTGTCCGGCGCTTCGCCGTAAAGCACCACCGAGGGCTTGATGACCCCGCCGCATTGGGGGCAGTGGGGAACGCCATCCGCTTCCATGACGGCCTGCAGGGGATAGAAAGCGCCGCAGTCCATGCAGGCGTTATCGTGGACGCTGCCGTGGATTTCGTACACCCGGCGGTTCCCGGCTGCTTTATGCAGGCCGTCGACGTTCTGGGTCACGATGCCGCGCAGGATGTCCCGCTGTTCCCATGCATACAGCTTCAGGTGGGCGGCGTTGGGCCGGGCGTCGGGGTACACCATGTATTTTCGGTAAAAAGCGAAAAAGCGCTCCGGGTGCAGGTAGAAAAAGGACTTGCTCAGGATCATTTCGGGGGTGAGACCCTCAAAATCCCCGGCGTACAGCCCTTCCGGCGAACGAAAATCGGGGATGCCGCTTTCGGTGGACACCCCCGCCCCGCCGAAAAAGACGATGCGGCGGGATTTTTCGATGATTTTTCGCAGCGCGGCTGCGCTTTCTTCACCGGGAACCCGGTCACACATGATCTTTTCCGTGGGCCCAGCACTCGTTCACGGCGCTGCCGTCCCGGTAGGCGGTATCGCCGTCCTGGGGCTGGGGTTCTTCCTCGGGAATGCGGTCGCCCCAGTCCTGTTCCTTCTGCTGCTTTTTGATTTCGCTCATGCGTCGATCCCTCCGTTTTCCGTTTCCCGCGCCGCTTCGGCGTGGGCGTTTTCCACTTTTTCCCGGGCGGCGGCGCACAGGAGGATATCCTTGATCAGCCCGTCCAGGGGAGAGCCGTCCCGGTAATCGGCGGGGGCGAAATAACGGATGCGGTTTTCCCGCATCATGCGGTACACCTTTTTCCGGCTGCCGTTTTCCGGGTTGTATACCCCGATGGAGAAGCCGCCGTAGGTGTTCACCAGCTTCATGCAGGGAATGTCCGTATCGCTGTCCCCGATATAGATCATGTTCCGGAAGGGCACCCGCAGCTGATCCGGCGGGAAATATTCGTTCACGCCGGGGTCGTTTACGTCCAGGATGCCTTTTTCGATGCGGAAAAGGAACTGGGTCTTGTTGGTGTAGTTGACCACCTGGGCGGGCCAGATGGCGATGCCCCGGTCGTTGTAGCAAAAGGCGCTGGCGTAGATTTTTTTGAACGCGCCGTTCTTCGCCGGTTCGGTGCCCTCGATCATTTCCTTGAGGCCGGAGGAAATGATATAGTGCTCCACGATCACGCCGTGCCGCTCCCCGAAGGCCCGCAGCCTGCCAAACCATTCGCTTACCCCCGGAAACAGGGCCACCTTGGCGCCGTAATCCATGAGCGCGGCCCGGCTGAACACGAAATGCCCCTCCGCCTCCCGCACCATTTTATGCATGTAGGCCAGGTTCTGATCCATGTCGTGGGACACGGCGAAAGCGTCCGATTCTTTCCAGAACTGCTCCACGTCAAAGCCCACGGACTGGATGAACCCCTGGGCCTGCATATCGTCCGGGGACAGGGTTTTGTCAAAATCATAGCAAATTGCCACTACGGGCAGGGCTTCCTTCTGTTCCCGGGGAAAGTTCATGGCTGCTCGCTCCTTTCTGGCGGAGGAGAAAACTTTTTCAGATTATGAATGTAAAGAACGCTTTAGGTCAGCAAAAGAGTTGAGAGTTGGGAGTGGAGAGTTGAGATGAATATCGTCAATCAAAGCAGGATTCTCTTGTGATGAACATGATATTATCTCAACTCTCAACTCTTAACTCTCCACTCTGTCTTAAAGTGTCCTTTTCAGCATTTGGCTTTCCGGCTTATTCCGCCAAAGTGCCCATGGGGTCCCAGGGCTCCAGGACGATGGGCTCCTGCTTGGCGTATTCCGCCAGCTCGCCCAGGTATTCCTTTTCGATGGCGGCCTGGAACACATAGGCGTCAAACCAGGAATCGGAGCAGATATAATAGCCTTTCTTCCCGTGCTCGTCGCCCCAGCTGTTTTCGATCTTCCAGCGGGTGGGCTTGCCGTCTTCCAGGTTCACGCCGGTGATCACCATGGCGTGGTCCATGGCGGAGAAGCCGTAATCCAGGCTGTCTTCCTTGGAAATGGTCAGATCCAGGCCCGTGAGCAATTCGGCGTTGTAGCTCTGATCGTCCCAAATGCCGTTGTCCCGATCCCCGAACTTGCCCACGTCGCTGCCGAACCAGACCACCTTGCCCGCCTGAAGCTGGCGGATGATGGCGGCCTTCATTTCGTCCATGGTAATGTTCAGATGCTTGACGATGTTTCCGCCCACCACGTTGCCCAGCATCTTGATGGTGAAGGTCTTGTGCCAGGGCTTGTCCTTGGTGGGGGCGTTGATCACGCTCACGATATCGTCCAGCAGGGTGCCCACGTACTTGTCAAAAAAGCGCTGGGGCGTGAAGCCTTTTTCAATATGATACTGCTGATCCTTGTCCACATAGGAAAAATCGAAGGTCTTGGGCGGCTCGGTGTAGCAGGAGCACAGGAAGCCGTAAATCTTATCCAGCATGGCGGCCTTTTCCGCCTGAACGTCCGCTTCGGAAGCGCCCGCGGCCACCATCTTCCGCAGCTTGGCCGCGCAGATTTTCAGGTTGCGGTTCAGGGTGTGGTTCATATTGCCGGTGTTGGAGGACTGGAAGGTTTCGTCGTACACGTCCTTGGGCACCACGCCGTATTTGCGCGCGATGTTGGCGAACATATCCCACTGGCCGCCGTCATGCACGCCGGTGGCGAGGATGAAGGAAACCGTGCGGTCGTCCGTGGGCAGGGAAGCCGTTTCCAGGATGCTTTCCAGGAAATAGTTGGCCCGCTCGAATTTATCCCAGAAGGCTAAATAGCTCTGGGAAAGCTCGATCGTTTCCAGGTTCAGCCGCTTGGCGATGCGTTCCCGCAGCACGTTGGTGGCGGCGAACAGCCAGCACCGGCCGCTGTGCTTCTGGTTGGTCACCGGCAGCGTGGGGATTTCGATGGAAAACTTGTGCCGCATGGCGAAAGCGCCGGCGGAAGAATAAGCCGCGTCGTTCACGCTGGCTTTCGATAAGGCCAGGGTGGCGATCTGCCGGGCTTCGGAATCGTTGTAGTGGGCCGACCAGGCGGTAAGCTGTTCCTGGGTAATGGGCGTTTTCTGCATCATAATCATCCTTTCTTTTGCGGGGGATTCATAACGTACCTTATTATATCGCTTTACCGCACGGAGGACAAGCGATATTGATAAAAAATCCCCCTGCCTCCGATGGAAGCAGGGGAAAAGACAAGCGGGCTGAATCAGCCCACCACTTCGTAGCCCGCGTCGGTTACGGCCTTCTTCAGCACGTCGTCGGAAACGTTCCCGGTCAGGGTCACCACGGCGGTGCCGGTTTCGTGGCTCACGCTGGCGCTGGCTACGCCGTCGATGGCTTCCAGGGCCTTCTGCACCCGGCCGGAGCAATGCATGCACATCATGCCTTCGATTTTCAGGGTCTTTTCCATGGTTTTTCTCTCCTTGATTTTGATTTTTTTATCCCGTTTCGCGCTGTACAGGTCAAAGAAATTGAGCCGCAGCGCGTTGGATACCACGCAGAAGCTGGACAGGCTCATGGCCGCCGCCCCGAACATGGGGTTCAAGGTCCAGCCGAAGAGGGAAATGAACGCCCCCGCCGCCAGGGGGATGCCGATGACGTTATAGATGAACGCCCAGAACAGGTTTTCGTGAATGTTGCGCAGGGCGGCGCGGCTCAGCCGGATGGCGGCGGGCACGTCGGTGAGGCGGCTGTTCATCAGCACCACGTCCGCCGCGTCGATGGCCACGTCGGCGCCCGCCCCGATGGCGATGCCCATGTCCGCCCGGGTGAGGGCCGGGGCGTCGTTGATGCCGTCGCCTACCATGGCCACCTTGCCCTGCTTTTTGAGCTTTTGGATCACCTGCTCCTTGCCCTCCGGCAGCACGCCCGCGATCACCTCGTCCACCCCCGCCTGCTTGCCCACGGCCTGGGCGGTGCGCTCGTTGTCGCCGGTGAGCATGACCACGCGGATGCCCATATTCTGCAATTGCCGGATGGCCTCCGGGCTGTCCTCCTTGATGGTGTCCGCCACGGCGATCACGCCCAGGACCCGGCCGTTTTTTGCGAAGAACAGGGGGGTTTTTCCCTCGCCCGCCAGACGCTCCGCCTCTTTTTGCAGACTGCCGGGCACAGCGGCTTTTGAGGAAACGAATTTCTGGCTGCCGCCCAGCAGGGCTTCGCCGTTCAGCGTGCCCGACAGCCCGTTGCCGGGCAGGGCGGTGAAGCCGCCGATTTCCGCAGCCGTCAGGCCCCTGCTTTCCCCATAGGCCACGACGGCGCGGGCCAAAGGATGCTCGCTTTTCTTTTCCAGGGCGAAAGCGGCGGCCAGCAGTTCGTTTTCGGAGATGCCGTCCCCGGGCAGCACGTCCGTCACCTGGGGTTCGCCCCTGGTGATGGTGCCGGTCTTATCCAGGGCAACGATTTGGGTCTTGCCCGCTTCCTCCAAAGAAACGGCGGTTTTGAACAGGATGCCGTGGCGCGCGCCCAGGCCGTTGCCCACCATGATCGCCACCGGCGTGGCGAGGCCCAGGGCGCAGGGGCAGGAGATCACCAGCACCGAAATGCCCCGCGCCAGGGCGTAGCCGAAGGGCTGGCCCAGCAGCAGCCAAATCGCCGTGGTGACGGCCGCGATGGAAATGACCACCGGCACGAACACGCCGGATACCCTGTCCGCCACCTTGGCGATGGGGGCTTTGGTGGCCGCCGCGTCGCTGACCATTTTGATGATCTGGGACAGGGTGGTATCCTGCCCCACCCGGGTGGCCCGGCATTGCAGGAAGCCGGATTGGTTCACCGTGGCGGCGGATACCTTGTCGCCCTCGGCTTTGTCCACGGGGATGCTTTCGCCGGTCAGGGCCGCTTCGTTTACCGCGCTGCCGCCGGACACCACCACCCCGTCCACGGGGATGCTTTCGCCGGGCCGCACGGTGAAAATGTCGCCGGGCAGCACCTGGTCGACGGGCACGGTTACTTCCTGGCCGTTCCGCAGCAGGGTGGCCGTCTGGGGGGCCAGCTTCATCAGGCTTTTCAGGGCGTCGGTGGTTTTGCCCTTGGAGCGGGCTTCCAGCATTTTGCCCACGGTGATCAGGGTCAAAATCATGGCGGCGGACTCAAAATAGAATTCGTGCATGTATCCCATGATCGCCCCGGCGTCGCCTCTGGTCTGGGCCGCGGTCATGGCGAACAGCACGTACACGCTCCAGCCGAAGCTGGCCGCCGAACCCAGGGCCACTAAGGTGTCCATGTTGGGGGCCTTATGCCACAGGCTTTTGAAGCCGCTGATAAAAAATTTCTGGTTGATGACCATAACGATGGCGGCTAAAATCATTTGGGCCAGCCCCATAGCCACATGGTTGCCTTCCATGAAAGCGGGCAGGGGCCAATTCCACATCATGTGCCCCATGGAAAGGTACATGAGCACGAGCAGGAAGCCCAGGGAGGCAAACAGCCGCCTTTTCAGCTTGGGCGTTTCACGGTCGGCCAAAGCGTCCTCCCGGACGGCGGCAGGCGCGGCGGGGGAGGGGGTATCCTTGCTCCGGGCCCCGTAGCCCGCTTCCTCCACGGCACGGATGATGTCGCTTTCGCTGGCTGTGCCCTCCACGCCCATGCTGTTGGTGAGCAGGCTTACCGCGCAGCTCTGCACCCCCGGCACCTGGCTGACCGCCTTTTCCACCCGGGCGCTGCACGCCGCGCAGCTCATGCCCGTTACGGTATATTGTTTCATTTTGAATAGTTCTCCTTGATTACTTCATCAGCTTTTGCAGGGTGGACACCAATTCGTCGATGGTTTCGTCCTTCCCCGCCAAAATGTCCCGCTTCACGCAGGTCTTGATGTGCTGGCCCAGCAGCTCCCGGTTAAAGGCCGCCAGCGCCGCGTTCACCGCCGCCACCTGCACCAGAATATCCGTGCAGTAGGCGTTCTTTTCCACCATGCCCCGGATGCCCCGCACCTGGCCTTCGATGCGGTTCAGCCGATGGATCAGGCAGGTGTATTCCTCCTCCGACCGTTCCCTGGTCTTGTGGCAGGGGCATATTTTTTCTTCCTGATTCATGATGCCCAGTCCTTCCGATAATATACCCCATTGGGGTATGCTGATTATATACCCCTGGGTGGTATATGTCAAGATGACGTTTTGTTTTTTTTAATGACGAATCGGGCAAACCGTGCTATAATATATTTATAAAAAGCAAGACGGCATTTCACGCGAAACGAAATATAAAAGGAAGGGATCAGCATGCAGGGAAACGGGCCTTTGAACCGCAAAAAGAAAGTGACCGGCACGGCGGATGAAAACGCCATGCAGACCCACGGCCCGGCCAGGACGGACGGCCCGGTGGGCGATCCGAACGGATATGCGGACAGGAAAAACCAGCAGGCCGGGGGAGCCCGGCAGGCCGGTCCCCGGCCCCGGCCCATGGCACGGCCGCAAAACGTATCCGGCCAGGCCGCCGGCAATATGAACACCCACGGCGCGCCTGTGGGCGGCGCAAGGCCCCAGCAAAACCGGCCCGCCGGCGCGGCGTCCAATCCCTTCGCGGGGCACACTCAGCAAAACCCCTTCGGCCAGCAGGCCCGGCCCCAGCAATCGGCCGGCCGTCCGGCGTCCGACCAGCGGCCCCCCGTGTCCGGCGGCGTGCGTCAAAATGGGCAAAGCACCCAGCGGGCCGGGGGCGGCAAAAGCCCCCTGCTGTTGATCATTGCGGTGGCGGCGGTGCTGCTGCTTGGGGGCGGCGGCGGGCTGTCCGGCCTGTTCGGGGGCGGCTCTGACAATTCTTCCGGCAACACCCCAAGCACCGCTTCTTCCCTGCTTTCCGGCCTGACGGGCAGCCAGAGCAGCGGCGCCGGAAACACCATGTCCGCCATCCTGTCCGGCATGATGAGCACATCTTCCGGCCAGACGAGCGCCTCTTCCTCCGATCTGCTTTCCTCCCTCCTGGGCGGAAGCTGGTACGGCGGCCAGACGGGGTACGGCGGCACGCCCGCGGCCGGTTCGGCGGTTTCCTCCGGGATTTCCGGGCTGCTGAACCGCAATGTGGCGGCAGGCAGCCGGGAAAAATATACCGCCCTCGCGGGCGGCGGCAAGGACAAAGCCACCGTCATGGTGTACATGTGCGGGGCCGATCTGGAAAGCCGCGGCGGCATGGGCACCAAGGATTTGCAGGAAATGCTGAACGCCGCCCTGGGCAGCAAAATCAAGCTGATCGTGTACACCGGCGGCAGCACCGATTGGCGCAACGACAAGGTTTCCTCCAGGGTCAACCAGATCTGGCAGATCGACAACGGCAAAATGAAGTGCCTGGAGGAAAACGCGGGCACGGCCTCCATGACCAGTCCCGCCACCCTGTCTTCCTTTATTCAGTACTGCGCCAGGAATTTTAAGGCCAACCGCTACGCCCTGATCCTGTGGGACCACGGCAACGGCTCCGTCAGCGGCTACGGCTACGACGAAAAAAACGCCCGCTCCGGCTCCATGACCCTGGCCGGGCTGAACACCGCCTTTGAAAATGGCGGGGTGAAGTTCGATTTCATCGGCTTCGACGCCTGCCTGATGGCTACGGTGGAAAACGCCCTCATGTGCAGCAGGCACGCCGATTATCTGATCGCCTCCGAGGAAACCGAGCCGGGCATCGGCTGGTATTATACCGACTGGCTCACGGCCTGGGGAAAGAATTCTTCCATGGACACCCTGGATATCGGCCAGATGATCTGCGACGACTTTGTGAGCAGGTGCGCTTCCACCTGCCGGGGACAGCAGACCACCCTGTCCGTGGTGGATCTGGCGGAACTTTCGCACACCGTGCCCGATAAGCTGACGGCTTTCTCCAAGTCCGTTTCCGCCCTGATCGCCAACAAGGAGTACCAGACCGTGTCCGCCGCCCGCAACGGCTGCCGGGAATTTGCCGCGTCCAGCCGCATCGACCAGGTGGATTTGACCGATCTGTGCGCCCAGCTGAACACTGCCGAAAGCCAGGCCCTGGCAAAGACGCTCCGGGAAGCGGTGAAATACAACCGCACCGGCAACATTTCCAACGCCTACGGCCTGTCCATTTATTTCCCCTACAACAAGATTTCCAACGTGGATAAGGCCGTGAGCACCTACGCCGCCATCGGCATGGATGACAGCTATTCCCAGGCCATCCGGGACTTTGCCGGGGTGGAAGCCAGCGGCCAGGCCGTTTCCATCGGCGGCGGCAGCGCCATGCCCTCCCTGTTCGGCTCCTCCTATGGCAGCGCGTCTTCTTCCTCCGGGGATATGATCGGCGAGCTGCTGTCCGCCTTCTTAGGCGGCGGGTACGGCAGGGTTTCCGGCCTGAACAGCGGCAACACCGGCTTCCTGTCGGGCCGCGCCCTGAGCGGCGGCGATCTCACGGAATACCTGACCGCCCACCTCCTGGACGCTGACAAGCTGGTATTCAGGCAAACCGGCGAAAGCTGGACGCTGGACCTGACGCCCGAACAGTGGGCGCTGGTCACGGGCGTGGATCAGAACGTGTTCTACGATAACGGCGCGGGCTATGTGGATTTGGGCCTGGACAATATTTTCTCCTTCGACGAACTGGGCCGCCTGGCAGCCGATATGGATGGAACCTGGCTGGCAATCAACGGCCAGCCCGTGCCCTACTATCACGAAACCAGCCAGTATCTGGAGAACGGCGGCTGGATCATCACGGGCAGGGTGCCCGCCCAGGTGGACGGCGTGCGGATGGATTTGCTGATCGTGTTCGACAGCGAGCATGAGGACGGCTATGTGGCCGGGGCCCGGGCCGTGTATGCAGACGAAACGGAAACCGTGGCCAAGGCCCTGAACGAATTACCGCAGGGCGCGGAAATCGTGTTCCTGGCCGACCTGTACGATTACAGCCAGAATTACACCGCAAGCTATGCCTTTGGCAAGCCCGTCACCGTGGACGGGGAGTTGAAAGTGAGCAGCGTGTACCTGCCCGACAAGAGCAAAGCCCTGGTCACCTACCGGATCACCGATATTTACCGGCAGGCGTATTGGACGCCGGTGATCGGGAAATAGAAGACCCGTTTTCTTTAGCGGCTTTCTCGGAAGGGGGGCCGGGGGAAACCGTTCTTTTGCCTCCAAAGAGCGGTTTCCCCCGGAAATGCCTGTAAACAGCGCCGTGCGGCGCTGTTTTTTACTTGCGATTTTGGGGCTTTCGCGTTACAATAGGGTGTATAACGGAGAGGGGGCTGCGATTTTGCGGCAAGACAAACAAGCGAACAACGCCGTGCGCGGCTTTATGACCATCGGTACATTGTATTCCTGCCTGTATTGTATGCTGGCGTCCAACGTGATGCTGAACATGCCCATCATGGGCGGCGCTTTGTATTTGACGGGCCAGTGCGCCCTTTTGTTTGGTGACCTGCGGCGGCCCAGCCAGGAAGGCATCGTATCCAAAGCGATGCGCCGGACGGGCACGGTGCTGCTGATCGTGCTGGCGGTGCTGCTGCTGGCGCTGATCACGGTGTATCCCATCACGCTGAGCAATCCCGATTTCTGGCGGCTGGAGGGCATCGTGCTGTGCATGCTGCTGCGCCCCGGGCTGACCCGGTACGTGCTGGAGCGCGCCCTGATCGCCAATAAAAAAACCATGAATATCCTGCTGCGCATTGCGGGCGTGCAGGCGCTGTTTCTGCCGATGCTGCTGCTCATGCTGCTGCTCAGCCCCATGAGCCGAGGCACGGTTTGGGCGCTGGTTGGCGGCTACGCGGTCAGCGGCATTCTGGAATCCTTTCCTTTGGAACGTCTGCGCGGCAGAATGCGGGTCTTTACCGAAGAAGACAAACAGGAAATCGCCGCCCTGCGCGAAGCCCACGCCTACCGGATGTTCCAGGACGTGATGCTGGTGGTGGCGGCGGCGCTGCAGATCACCCAGGTGATGAGCTATACCTATATTGCCCTCACGGCCAAGGCCCTGATCCTGTGCATGGGCATCGCTCTGCTGTGTACCTACGGGGCCAGCGCTGTGGCCGACGCTGTACTGCGAAGAAGCCTGAAAAAAAAGACCGACCCCAATTTCCTGCTGATGATCGGGCTGGCCCTATGGCTGTACGGCCTGGTACTGTTTATCAATTCCCTGGACGCGCCGGGGTCGGTGGACGCCTATCTTTCCCTGGCGCTTTGCACCGCGGGGGCTACGGCCTGCGTGCGGGGGCTGACGTGGCTGGAACAGGATATGCGCCGGGTGGCGGCGTTTGCCATGGGCCATGATCCCGGCGGGGCGGTGGACCTGGCCCAGCAGGCGCGGTTTGAATTCGCCGCCCTCCTGGGGCAGATGGTGGCCCTGGCGGGGCTGACCCTGATCAGCATTTTTACCGCCACGGATTTTCCCAACGAATGGGACGAGGCCTTCCGTTCCTTCAGCCCCCTGCTCACCCTGCCCGCCCTGCTCCTGGTGGGCGCGGCGATCCTGTTCGCCCTTCGCTTCCCCCTGACCCGCCAACACCTGGATAAGCTGCGCCGGTATACGGCATTGCAGCAGGAGGGAAGGGAAAACGCCCCGCTTCACGATCAGCTGGAAGCCGTGGTGATCAAAAGAAGCCTGAAGCGCTACGGCATCAAAGCCATCATCCTCCTGCTGTGGCCCCTGTGCTACCACAAGATCAAGGGCAAGGAAAAGGTAAAGCTGGACGAGGATACGCCCTGCGTGTTTGTGTGCAACCACGGGGAAATCTACGGCCCGGTGGTGGCCACGCTGTACATTCCCTTTTCCTTCCGGCCTTGGTCGGCATATGAAATCACGGACGTGGATACCATCGCCGACCGTTCCATGAACGGCGCGTTCGAGAACGTGAAAGGTTTCCGGCGGAAAATGCTGGATGGATTCATGCGGAAGGTCGGCGCGCCCTTCGTGGCGTGGGTGATGAAATCGCTGGACTGCATCCCGGTGTACCACGACAACCCCCGCAAGCTGATGCAGACCTTCCGGGAAACCGTGACGGCCATGCAGGCGGGGGACAATATTCTGATTTTCCCGGAAAACGCCGGAACGTCAGCCGATCATAAATACGCCCGGGAGGGCGTGAACGAATTCTTCACCGGCTTTACCATGGTCGGTCAGCTGTATTACAACAAAACGGGCAAAAGCCCGCTGTTCGTTCCCGTGTACGCCGATAAGCACAGGCGCACCATCACCTTCGGCACCCCCACCCGTTACAATCCGGATGTTCCCTCCAACGAGGAAAAGGAAAGACTGTGCGGGTACCTGCGGGGGGAAATGCTGAAAATCGCCGGAATGCAAAACGAATAATCAGGAGGAAATAATGTCCAATCGCCGTTCTTCCCCGAAAAGAAAAAGCCGTTCCCCTTACCTGTTCGCGCTGCTCTGCGCGCTGCTGCTGACGGCCTTGGCGGCGGTGGGGGCCACCGCCATGAACACCTGGAACGTGTACGCGGCGGAGGCGGCGGTCACGCCCACGCCGAGCCCCACGGTGCGGCCCATCAGCGTGACCCCGGACCCTGACCGAGCGACGCCCACGCCTACGCCCGTCCCAACCCCCACACCCACCCCCGCCCCCACGGCTACTCCCGGGGTGCTCAAATCCGGCTCCAAGGGAGACGCGGTGAAGGGCATTCAGGAGCGCCTGCAAAGCCTGGGGTATTACAGCGGAAAGATCGACGGGGATTTCGGCAGCGGCACCAAGGCGGCGGTGCAGGCCTTCCAGGAAGAGAACGGCCTGGAGGCGGACGGCATTGTGGGCGCGAAGACCCTGTCCGTCCTGTATGGCGACAGCGCCGTGCCGCGGCCCGACCCGGTGGACACCCTGGCGGGGGATATTCCCTTGCTGGTGAACAAATGGAACACCCTGCCCGCCAGCTTTGAGCCCGCCGGTCTGGTCAATGTCAAGGAGAAGGCCGGGAGCCTTATGACCTATGAAAAGGACAGCATCCAGGCGGTGGGGGAGGCCGTGGACGCCCTGATCGCCATGATCCGGGACGCCGAAAACGACGGCTATTCCCCCTGGAAGCTGCGGGAAGCCTACCGCACGGTGGCCGATCAGCAGAAGATTTTCAACAGCCGCGTGAAATCCTATGAGGACGCCGGAAACACCCACGCCCAGGCGCTGAGCATCACCCGGCGGGAAGTGGCCGATCCGGGGGCCAGCGAGCATCACACCGGCCTGGCGTTCGACCTGAACGTGCCGGGCAAGACCTTTGCGGAAACCTCCCAGTACATCTGGCTCAAGCAGCATTGCTGGGATTATGGCTTCATCATGCGCTATACCGATGAAAAGGACGAAATCACCGGCATTACCGGCGAGGAATGGCATATCCGCTACGTGGGCGTGGAGCACGCTCAGGCTATGCGGGATATGGACTACTGCCTGGAGGAATATGTGGCGTACCTGAAGGGACAGTAACTGTTAAGCTGGATGGATACTATTAATCAGAAAAAGAGTGGAGAGTTGAGAGCGGAGAGTTGAGATTTATATAGTCAGCCAAGAGGAAACGCCGTCGACTATTCATCTCAACTCTCAACTCTTAACTCTCAACTCGCATGAATCAAAAGGGGGAGAGCCGCCCGGCAGCGGCCCTCCCTTTCGTTAGTCAGGCAGGCGCACGGTGACGCCGGAAGCAAAGTCCTCCGGGGCCAGGCAGGGGTTTGCCCGCAGCAGGGCGGCGATGGGCACGCCGTACTGCGTGGCGACGGATTCCAGGGTGTCTTTTTCGCCCAGCGTCACGCTGGCGGGCAGGGGACAGGCGATGTTGCTTTCGGGAACGCACACGATGTCGCCGCCGTTCAGATGGTCCAAATCCTTATCGGCGTTGGCGGTTTTCAGGGTGTGATAGCTCAGGTTGTAGCGCAATTGCAGATCGCCGGCCGTTTGCCCATCCTGCACCACGGCGCGGCGGTTGGCGGGGCATACGTAGCCGCCGCCGTCGGTATTGCCGCCGTTTTCCCCGCCGCCGCTGTTACCGTTCTCGTTGTTGCCGCCGTCCTGGGCGGGGGTATCTGCTGTGCTGCAGTAGGGGATGCACAGCACGTCCCCCACGGTCAGGCGGGCAGGCGGAATATCGGGATTGGCTTCCAGCAGATCCCTTAGCTGCACGCCGGTGCGCTGGGCGATGAGATAAAAGCTGTCTCCCCGACGGACGGTGTAACGATAGGCGCATTGGGTTTGCGTTTCGGACATGAGATCCACCCCTTTCCTGAATTACAGTCCCATTTTATGCGGAAGCGGGGGAAAGGTGCCGCGCTTTTCCCGGCTTTTTTGCCGGAAAACCAAGGCCGGAAGGGACGGCGGCGCAAAAATCCTACGCAAATAATGAGAAGAAAAATCAAATGAACCGCACAATTCATTGTTTTTTCTTGGTTGACATTGGACAATTATCACAGTATAATGGACATGAATATGGCAGAAAGTGTGCAAAAAGAGAGAAACGCACGCTTCTGCGCGGGACCATCCTCTTGGCGGCCCGTATGTTTTCCACATTCCATAGGTAGAAATCGCGCCACGCTTCCTGCTTTGCAGCATCCCGGAAGCGCGCCGGAGTTTTGGGAAAAAAGCCGGAAACAGGAAAAAAACAAAATAGAAAAACGACCATAAACTGGACGAATCTGATAGGAGAGAGGTGCCTATGCGAAAGAAAGGATTTGGTTGGCTGATCGGGATTCTGTGCCTTGCGGCGGTGATCGCGCTGATCGTGCTGCTGGGCGGCGGAACGCAGGATTTCCACGAGAAATACGAGGGCGTGGACCTGACCGCCGACGTGTCCGGCATGGGCCGGGAGGATACCTACGCCAATTACCTCCAGGCTCACAAGGACGCGCCCAGCGGCAGCGCGGAAGCCGTGATCGATATCACGGCCTTTGAGGGGGACGCCGAGCTGCGGGAAGAAAACGGCGTTCCCTGCGTGTATACGCCGGACGGCTCCTACGTCACCTGGAAGGTGAACGTGGAACAGGCCGGCATGTACAACGTTCAGCTGGATTATTTGACCACCGCCTCCCGCGGGGTGGATATCGAGCGCGAGCTGTATATCAACGGCGAGCTTCCTTTCGCGGGGGCGCGCTCTTTGTGCTTCACCCGCCTGTGGAAGGACGGCGCGGCCGTGCGCCAGGACAACCAGGGCAACGACATCCGCCCCACCCAGGTGGAGACCTTCGACTGGCAGCGCGTGCGCTGCAAGGACGATATGGGCTACGCGGCGGAGCCGTACAAGTTCTACTTTGAAGCGGGGGAAAACACCCTGTCCTTCAAAGCGGTGAACGAGCCCATGGTGATCGGCGCCATCAGCCTGACCCCGGTGCAGGAGTTCGTTACCTACGAGCAGTACGCCGCCGCCCAGCCCCAGGTTTCCATGTCCGAAACCGCCAAGAGCTGGCAGGCGACGGTGCAGGGCGAAAGCAGCACCCTGCGCTCCTCGCCTTCCCTGTACGCCCGGTATGACCGGTCCTCGCCGGCCACCGAGCCCTACAGCGTGAAGAATACCGTGCTCAACTACATCGGCGGCGACCCCTGGAACAACGCGGGCCAGTGGATCGAATGGCAGGTGGACGTGCCGGAGGACGGATATTACAGCCTGTCCATCAAAGGCCGTCAGGCGTACCAGCGCGGCGCCATTTCCAGCCGCATGGTGTATATCGACGGGGAGATCCTGTTCGACGCCATGAGCAACGTGGCCTTCGACTATAACACCTCCTGGACCATGCGCACCCTTTCCGACGATCAGGGCACGCCCTATCGCTTCTATCTGACCAAGGGCGCCCACACCATCCGCATGGAAGCCACCCTGGGGGATATGGGCGCGGTGCTGCAGCAGATGGAGGACAGCATTTACCGCCTGAACCTCATCTACCGCAAGATCCTGGTGCTCACCGGCCCCAACCCGGATCGCTTCCGCGATTACAAGCTGGAAAAGGTGTACCCCGAAGTGATCGAGGCCATGAGCCTGGAAAGCAAGCGCCTGTATAAGCTGGTGGACGACACCGTGGCCATCACCGGCCAGAAGAGCGACCGCGTGGCCGTGGCCCAGACCCTGGCCGTGCAGCTGGAAAACTTCGTGGCCCACACCGAGCGCATCACCCAGTCCTTCAGCAATTTCAAGGACAACATCACCAGCCTGGGCACCGCCATGCAGAACATGGGCGAAACCAAGCTGGACGTGGACCTGCTGGTAATCAGCGGCGAAAATGCCGCGCTGCCGAAAATCAACGACGGCTTCCTGGAAAAGACGGCGCACGAGGTTCGCTCCGCCTGGGAGTCCTATTTCGTGGATTATAACGCCCTGGGCGATACCTACGAAGAAAACGGCGAGAACGCCGATAAGCTGATCGAGGTGTGGATCACCACGGGCCGCGACCAGAGCACGGTGCTCAAAACCATGATCGACGATACCTTCACCCCCCAAACCGGCATCCGGGTGAACGTGAAGCTGGTTGTGGCCGACACGCTGCTCACCGCCGTGGTGGCGGGCAACGGCCCCGACGTGGTGCTTTCCGTGGGCAGCTGGTTCCCGGTGAACTACGCCATGCGCAACGCCGTGGAAGACCTGACCCAGTTCTCCGACTTTAACGAAGTGGTGAAGCCCTTCTATGAAAGCGCGCTGACCTCCCTGCGGTACAATAACGGCGTGTACGCCCTGCCGGAGACCCAGGAATTCTCCGTGCTGTTCTA
>CACWWM010000008.1:10258-16371 GCA_902764565.1 uncultured Eubacteriales bacterium | reverse complement strand
GTGCCCAAGACCTGGGACGACCTGATCGCCCTGCTGCCCACCATCCAGGGCAACAACCTGTCCGTGGGCGTGCCTTATCCGGACATCACCACGGCGGACATGTCCATCCTCAATTCCCTCATTTATCAGAACGGCGGCACCATCTACGACGATCAGGCCATGCGCACCATGATCGACAGTGAAAACGGCGTGACGGCCTTCAAGCTGTACACCTCCCTGTACAACGACTACGGTCTGCCCACGGTGTACGACTTCGTCAGCCGCTTCCGTTCCGGCGAAATGCCCATCGGCCTGGCCACCTACAGCCAGTTCAACACCCTGTCGGTGTCCGCGCCGGAAATCCGCAACCTGTGGGATTTCGCGCCCTTCCCCGGCACGGTGAAGGCGGACGGCACGGTGGATAATTCCGTGCACTGCGGCGGCGTGTGCTGCATGATGATCGCCACCGACGACGAGAACGTGAAGAACAACAGCTGGGAGTTCCTCAAATGGTGGGTGAGCACCGAAACCCAGGTGCGCTTCGGCCGTGAAATCGAAAGCGTGCTGGGCTCCTCCGCCCGCTACACCACCGCCAACACCGAGGCCCTCAAGCAATTGGCCTGGAGCGGCGACCAGCTGAAGGTGCTGGAAGAGCAGATGGCCAAGACGGTGGGCTTCCGGGAAATCGCCGGCGGCTATTCCACCACCCGCCATATGACCAACGCCATCCGCCGCGTCATCAACAATAAGGAAGACGCCCGCGAGACGCTGCTGACCTACGCCCGCACCATCAACGAGGAAATCAAGGTCAAGCGCAGGGAATTCAACCTGCCGCTGTACGAATGAGAGGAGAAAGGAGGAAAACCGCATGCAGTCTGTTTTCGGCAAATACTGGAGCATGAAACGGGAAAACCTGCGATATAACTGGGACAAGGCCAGGCGGATGAAGGTATGCTATTTGTTCCTGCTGCCCTACGCGGTGCTGTTCACCACGTTCATCATCCTGCCCATCCTCACTTCCATTTATTACAGCTTTACCTACTACAACATCCTGGAACCTGCCCGCTTCATCGGTTTCCAGAACTACATCAACCTGGTCCTGCAGGACGAGGTATTCCTGACGGCGGTAAAGAACACCTTCGTCATCGCCGTGATCGTCGGCCCCATCGGATATATCCTTTCCTTCCTGTTCGCCTGGTTCATTAACGAACTGCCCCGCTGGCTGCGCACCATCGCCGTGGTGGTGTTCTACGCCCCGTCCATCGCGGGCGGCGCTTATACCGTATTCAGCATCATTTTCCGCGGCGACGCCTACGGCTATCTGAACTCCATCCTGCTGCAGTTCGGCCTGATCGACGCGCCTTACCTGTGGCTGCTGGATCCGAAGTACATCCTGCCGGTGGTCATCATCGTAAGCCTGTGGATGAGCATGGGCTCCGGCTTCCTGAGCTTTGTCGCCGGTCTGCAGGGCGTGGACCGCAGCATGTACGAAGCGGGCTACGTGGACGGCATCCGCAACCGCTGGCAGGAATTGTACTTCATCACCCTGCCCAGCATGAAGCCCATGCTGCTGTTCGGCGCGGTCATGTCCATCACCGGCGCGTTCAACGTCAGCGACGTGCCCCGGGCCCTGGCGGGCTATCCCAGCACGGACTACGCGGCCCGCACCATCGTTACGCACCTGTTCGACTATGGCTTCTCCCGGTTTGAAATGGGTTACGCCTCCGCCATCGCGACGGTGCTGTTCCTGATCATGCTCCTTTGCAACAAGGTGATCCAGTCTGCGCTGAGGAAGGTGGGCACATGAGCACGAAGAAGAAACCGATTGTGAAAATCGAGCAGCCCAAAACCCAATCCCGGGCGGCGCAGCTGCATTATCTGGCGCAGCTCCGCGGCGAGGTTGAGGAAGAAAGGCCGAAGCTGAACAAGAAAAAGTTCGCCATCATTTCCCTGATCGTTCTGGCGATCCTGGCGGGGATCCTGGTGTATTCCACCTCCCTGTTCAACGCTATCGAGAGCGCCAACGTGGATTTGAAAACCAATTCCCCTTCCTTGATCCTGTTCCTTGGCAAGGGCACGGACGTGGCGCTGCAGGGCTCGTCCGAGGTCACGGCGGACGATCTGACCAAGCTGAACAGCTGGTCGTCCATCATGCTGCTGATCCGGGTGATCGCCATTGGGGCCCTGGTGATCTACGGCCTCTTTGCCATTATCACCCTGCTGCAGCCCAAGCGCCGCAAGCCCAACCGCAGCTTCTGGGGCGATTTGGGCATCTACACCCTGCTCACCATCATCGCCGTGGCCATGGCGTTTCCCCTGGTGTTCTCCATCGCCATGTCCCTGAAGCCCCTGGACGAATTGTTCCGTTTCCCGCCCAAGGTATTCCCCGATCATCCCACCTTTGATAACTTCAGCGATCTGATCGTTACCATGGGCCAAAGCTGGGTGCCCTTCTCCCGGTATCTGATCAACACCGTGTTCATCACCTTCGTGGGTACCTTCGGCCACGTGCTGATCGCCTCCATGGCGGCGTTCGTGCTGGCGAAGTATGATTTCCCCGGCGGCAAGACCTTCTTCAAGATCGTCGTCACCGCCCTGATGTTCACCGGTTACGTCACGGGCATCCCCAACTTCGTGATCATGAGCAAAATCGGCATCATCGATACCTATTTTGCCGTGATCCTGCCCGCCTTCGCCGCGCCCATCGGCCTGTTCCTGATGAAGCAGTTCATGGAAAGCCTGCCCAATTCCCTGATCGAGGCGGCGCACCTGGACGGCGCGGGGGAGAGCCGCATTTTCTGGTCCATCGTCATGCCCAACGTGAAGCCCGCCTGGCTGACCATCAGCATCTTCTCCGTGCAGAGCCTGTGGAATACCAACGCGGCCACGGTCATCCGCACCGAAGCCAAGAAGACCCTGGTGTACGCCTTGCAGCAGATCCAGGCCGGCGGCATCGCCCGCACGGGCCAGGCCGCGGCGGTCACCGTGGTGGTTATGCTCGTGCCGATCACGATTTTCATCCTCTTCCAGGGCCAGATCGTGGAAACCATGTCCAGCTCTGGTCTGAAGGATTGACGGTAATCCTGAACGATAAGATGGGAGGGAGAAAAACAGTGAAAAGAATGATCCGGCTGCTGGCGATGCTTCTTGTTTGCACTTTGGCGTTGCCCCTGGGCTGCGCCCTGGCGGACGACGGCGTTTCCAGCACGTATACCTACAATTACGATTACTGGGAAGAGCTGCGCGAATCTCCGGACGCTTACCGGGTGGAACAGGTGATTTACAGCGCCACCCTGAAGCTGGACACGCCCATGCGCCGCCCCCAGAGCCTGTTCGTGCATGAAAACGACCTGTACGTGTGCGATACGGGCAACAACCGCATTTTGCAGCTGCGCCGGGAGGGCAAGGATTTTTCCCTGGTTCGCGTCATTGACCGCATCGCGGGCGCGGACCCGGAAACCTTCAGCACCCCCAGCGACGTGTCCGTGGATAATGAAGGCAATATCTACGTTGCCGATACCAACAACAACCGGGTGATCAAGGCCGATAAGAACCTGAATTATATCCGGTCCTTCTTAAAGCCCGACGATTCCACCTTTGACCAGAAGCTCAGCTTCCTGCCCAGCAAGATCGTCACCGACACTGTGGGCCGCGTGTTCGTGCTGGCCACCAACGTGAACAAGGGCCTGGTGAAATTCGAGCCGGACGGTACCTTTACCGGCTTCATCGGGGCCAACAAGGTCAAGTACGACATGTGGGAATACATTTGGAAGACCTTCTTCACCACCAAGGAACAGCGTGATCAGCAGGCGTCCTTCGTGCCCACGGAGTACGAAAATATCTACATGGACAAAGAGGGCTTCATTTACGCCACCAACATCGTGTTCAGCGAATACGATCTGCTGTGGGACAACGCCAAGCCCATCCGCCGCCTGAACGCGGTGGGCAACGATATCCTGATCAAGAACGATCATTATCCCCCTATCGGCGATTTGCAGTGGGCGGAGGGGAGCATCGAATACGGCCCCTCCAAGCTCAAGGATATCACGGTGCTGGACAACGATATCTATATCGCCTTTGACCGCACCAGGGGCCGCCTGTTCGGCTACGATCCCCAGGGCATCATGCTGTGGGCCTTCGGCACCAAGGGCAACAGCGAGGGCGCGTTCCTGGGCGCCGTATCCCTGGAGCATATGGGCACCGACCTGATCTGCCTGGACGAAAACGAATGCAGCATCACCGTGTTCACCCCCACCGAGTACGGCAGCCTGATCTATCAGGCCAGCAACCAGTACCTGAAGGGCGATTACGACGGCAGCGCCGACACCTGGCGCGAGGTGCTGAAGCTGAACGCCAACTACAACCTGGCCTTTATCGGCATTGGCCGGGCGCTGATGCGGCAGGAGCAGTACGGCGAGGCCATGGAGTATTTCAAAATGGCCCACGACCGGGAAAACTACGGCCGTGCCTATCGCTATTACCGCAAGCAGCTGGTGGAACAGAACATCGGCTGGATCGTGGCGGGCCTGGCCTGCCTGGTGATCATCCCCCTGGCCGTTGGCCGCGTGAAGAAAATGAAATGGGAGGTGGAAGCGTATGAACGCAGCAAAGTCGTTCGATAACGTAACCGCCCAGAACGCGCGGGGAGAGGGCTGGCGCCGGTATCTGGCTACCCTCAAATATGGAACCTACGTGATTTTCCATCCCTTCGACGGCTTCTGGGATCTGGTGCATGAAAAGCGGGGCAGCCTGCTGGCCGCCCACACCTGGCTGTTCCTGTTCCTGCTCACCTACGTGATGCGGCTGATGCTGACCAACTTCCAGTTCATCTCCGCGCCTCTGCAGTACATCAATATCTATGAGCAGTGCGGTTCGCTTCTGTTCCCATTCCTGATCCTGTGCCTGAGCAACTGGGCCCTGTCCACGCTGTTCGACGGCAAGGGCCGGTTCAAGGATATCTACATGGCCATGTGCTACGCGCTGGTGCCTTACGTGCTGATCCAGCTTCCCATGATCCTGATCAGCCACATGATTTCCTTCGACGAAGCGGCGTACTATTCCGTGCTGTCCAGCGTATCGGTGATCTGGTGCGTGTTCCTGGCCTTCGTGGGCCTGATGCAGGTGCACGATTATTCCCCGGGCAAGAACCTGATCTTCCTGTTCGCCACCGTTTTCGGCGCGCTGGTGATCCTGTTCCTGATCCTGGTGTTCTTCAGCCTGCTGAGCGACGCGGTCGGTTTCTTCGTATCTTTGTACAGAGAAATCGTATTCAGGCTGTATTAAGGAGGCGGTGAGAAGATGCGAAAAGAAAAATCCATCCTGCGGCGCCTCATTCCGTGGGCCGTGGCGCTGGCGCTGATCGCGGCGCTGGTCGTCTTCGTGGGCATTCCGCTGTACTCCCAGAACGATACGGTGACGGAAAACCCGCCGAAGATTACAGCCTGCTGTTTGAACTGAATACCGGCACCACCCAATTCGTGCTGACCGAAAAGGCCACGGGCCGGGTGTGGCGCTCCAATCCGGAAAACGCCGCCAACGACCCTGTCGCCGTAGCGGCCAACAAGAATATGCTGCAGTCCACCCTGGTGGTCACGTATTCCTCCGCCGACGGCGTGATCGACTACAACAACTACCAGTATTCCATCCAGAACGGCAATTATGACATCGAGCAGCGGGACGACGGCAGCATCGCCGTGAAATACTCCGTGGGCAAAATCGAAAAGATTTATCTGATCCCCACGGCCATCGCGGCGGAACGCTATCAGGACTTCACCTCCCGCATGAATGCCAGCGACGTGAAGCTGCGCGTGGCCAAGGCCTACACCTCCTACACCCCGGAGAGCGTGGCGAAACTGGACGCGGACAAGCGCGACGCCCTGCTGGCCCTGTACCCCGAAGCGGAAAACCAGGCCATGTACGTGCTCATCAGCAGCACCTCCGAAAGCAACAAGCAGAAGCTGCAGGAGCTGTTTGTGGATGCCGGCTACACCCAGGAGGAGTACGAGCATGATATGCAGCTGGTGGCCGGGACCCAGGAAAACGAAGATCCCATCTTCAACGTGACCGTGGAATACCGGCTGGAGGGCGGCGACTTCGTGGTCAGCGTGCCCTACCAGGAAATGCGCTACCGGGCG
>CACWWM010000008.1:0-10229 GCA_902764565.1 uncultured Eubacteriales bacterium | reverse complement strand
AGGGCTTCATGTTCATTCCCGAGGGCGGCGGCGCGCTGATCAACTACAACAACGGCAAGCTTTCCCAGAACAGCTACTACGCCAACCTCTACGGCTGGGACTGGGGCAGCGAGCGCACCGAGGTCGTCAGCGAAACCAAGAATACCTTCCCCGTTTTCGGCATGACCCGGAACGGCGGCTCCTTCATCTGCATCATGGAAGGCGCGCCCTCCTACGGCGGCATCCAGGCGGATATCAGCATGCGCTATAACAGCTACAACTGGATCTGCGCCAAGTACACCGTGCTGCACAGCGACAAGTACAACGTATCGGCCAAGACGGCCCGCCTGGTGTACATGTTTGAAAAGGAACTGCCCCAGGACACCGTGGTGCAGCGCTACCGCTTCATCGACAGCGACAGCTATGTGGCCATGGCCGGCGCCTACGGTGAATATCTGCGGGCCAAGTATCCGGAGCTGAACGATCAGAACGCCAGCGCGGATATGCCCGTCAACGTGGAAATGATCGGCGCCATCGACAAGAAAGTGGTGAAGCTGGGCTTGCCCGTGGACTCCGTGCAGCCTACCACCACCTTTGCCCAGGCTGCCGAAATCATCCGTGATCTTCAGCAGAACGGCGTGAAGAACCTGAACGTGCGCTACACCGGCTGGTGCAACGGCGGCGTGAACCAGAAGGTGCTTTCCTCCGTCAACGTCCTGGGCGAGCTGGGCGGGAAAAAGGGCATGGAGCAGCTGATCAGCGACGCGAAGAACCTGGACGTGAACCTGTACTTTGACGGCATTGCCTGCTTTGCCTACAAGAGCGGCCTCTTCCAGGGGTTCATCCCCTTCCGGGACGCCGCGCGGTTCACCACCCGCGAGCAGATCAGGATCTATCCCTACTCCGCCATTACCTTCCAGCCCATGGATTACGACGCCATCGATCCCTTCTACCTGGTGGAGCCCCATTACGCCCAGGATAAGGCCGGCAACCTGATCAGCTTCCTGAAGAACGCCAACGCTTACGGCGTGGCTTTCCGGGACATCGGCTACATTCTCAGCGGCGATTATAACCCCAGGGGAACCACCACCCGCGAACAGGTGAAGCAAATGAACCTGGACACCGTGGCGGAAGCCAAGGCCGCCGGGGAAAAGGTGATGGTGAAAGAGGGCTTCGATTACGTCATGCCCTATGCCGACCTGATCACCGACATGGACCTGGAGGGCACCTCCTATTCCATCATCGACGCCGCCGTGCCCTTCTATCAGATCGCCATTCACGGCACGGTGAACTACACGGGTCAGGCCATCAACCTGGACAGCGACTGGCAGACCGAGCTGCTCCGCTGCGCCGAATACGGCGCGGGCCTGAATTTCAGCTTCATGGCCGAGGACGCCAAGATCCTCCAGGATACCTTCCATACCAATTACTACGGCTCCACTTACGCGTTCTGGAAGGACGACGCGGCCAAGATCGTGGGCGATTACCAGACCGCCATGGCGGGGCTGAACAAGCAGCGGATCACCGGCCACGAAATCGTGAACAGCGACGTGAAGGTGACCGCCTACGAAAACGGGGCGAAGGTATACGTCAATTACGGCACGGCGGATTATACCGCGGACGGCGTCACCGTTCCCGCCCGGAGCTACATCGTGACAGGGGGTGAAACCAAATGAGCCCGCGGAACAAGAAAAGCAAGCGCGAAAGCTGGGGGCTGAAGGAATCCTTCCTTACGTTCATCCCCGGCAATCCCGTGTACCGCACCATGCGGTCCCGGAATGCCCGCCACGGCGTGCTGTTCATCCTGCCCTTCATCATCGGCTTCGTGTTCTTCATGGCCAAGCCGCTGATCGATTCGTTCATGATGAGCTTCAATGAAGTCACCCTCGCCCAGGGCGGCGGCTTCAACAGCAAGTTCATCGGCCTGGATAACTACAAATACGCCTTGGGCGTAGACCCCTACTTCAACATGCGCCTGGTGGAGGAAATTCCCCGCATGGCCATCAACGCGATCGCCACGCTGGTGCTGTCCTTCGTCATCGCCGTGATCCTGAACCAGGATTTCAAGGGAAGAACGCTGGCCCGCGCCATCTTCTTCCTGCCCGTGATCCTGTCCTCCGGCGTGCTGCCCGGCATCGAAAGCCAGAACGAGTTCTACAACATGATGCAGGGCATTTCCGACGAGATTGCCAACGCCTCCGGCGTGAACCTGTCCGCCGCCCTGCAGGATCTGCTGTCGGTGTCCGGCGTGGGCAGCGGGGTGTTCGACGTGCTGTTCCAGATGATCGACGCCATCTACGATATCGTCATGGCCAGCGGCATCCAGATCATCGTGTTCCTCTCTGGTTTGCAGGCCATTTCCCCGTCCCTGTACGAAGCGGCGGACGTGGAAGGCTGCACCGCCTGGGAAGCGTTCTGGAAGATCACCTTCCCCATGGTCAGCCCCCTGCTGCTGGTGAACGCCATTTACACCATCATCGACTTCTTCATGAAGAACGACAACCGGGTCATGGAGCGCATCAACGAGCTGTGGAACCGGCTGGAATTCGGCCACGTCGCCGCCATGAACTGGATCTACTTCGCGGTGGCCATGGCCTTTATCGGCATCGCGTCGCTGATTATTTCCAGGGGGGTGCATTACTATGAAGACTAAAACCTCCTTCAAGTCGGCCAACAAGCGGTCGGGCGGCTATCTGGTGAAGGCCAAGGCCAAGAAGCTGACCGTTTCCCTGATCCGCGGCCTGCTGCTCTTCGGCTTGTGCTTCATGATCATCCAGCCCATGCTCACCCGTTTGGGCACCAGCCTGATGGAAGAAAAGGACCTGTACGATTCCACCATCGTGCTGCTGCCCCGCAACGTGACGCTGGATAACTACCGCATCGTGTTCGACCTGACTACCTTCCCAAAATCCATGATCAACACGGTGTGGACGAGCCTGCTGGTATCGGTTTTGCAGGTGATCGCCTGCACGCTGGTGGGCTACGGCTTCGCCCGATACAGCTTCCCGCTGAAGAACTTCTGGTTCGCCTGCGTGGTGCTGCTGATCATCGTTCCGCCCCAAACCATGCAGACCTCCCTGTACACGTATTTTGCGCAGTTTGATATACTGGGCATCTTCAAGCTCCTGACGGGAAGCTCGCTGAACCTGCGCGGTTCGGTGGTGCCTTACGCGCTGATGAGCGCCACCTGCATGGGGCTCAAGGACGGCCTGTACATCTACATGCTGCGCCAGTACTTCAAGGGCATTCCCAAGTCCCTGGAGGAAGCGGCTTACGTGGACGGCTGCAACACCATGCATACCTTCGTCAAAATCATGCTGCCGGACGCCATGCCCACCATCCTGTCCTGCTTCCTGTTCTCCTTCGTCTGGCAGTGGACGGACCTGTTCTACACCCGCAATTTCCTTACAACTTCCAGCCGTCCGCTGTTCTCCACCGAGCTTTCCACCATCGTTTCCCGCATGAGCCGCTACTTCTCCAGCGACGCTTCCAAGCCCATCATCGTGCCTGTGGGCCGCCAGCAGCAGCTGATTTCCATCGGCGTGCTGGTGTGCTGCATCCCGCTGGTGATCCTGTACTGCTTCACCCAGCGCACCTTCGTGCAGAGCATCGCCATGAGCGGATCGAAGGAATAAAACTCAGTCTGCGAGGCGGGGACCGGAGCAAAACCGCCGCAAAGCGGCGCGTTCCGGCCCCCGTTTCAACTTCCGCAGTTTTGGGCAGTCTTTGCGCAACAAATTAGAAAAAACTTGTCGAATTTTGCTTGCATTTCTCAACGCTTCGGTGTATACTTTTACATGTCAAAAGCGTTTCCGCACACGCACGGAGAAATGCGGGAGAGGAGCTTCCCGGGAGAACGCCGCTGCCCCGGTTTCCAAAATAACGGGGAACGGCGAATGCCCGGGCGACGGTTTTCATACAAATAAAAGGACAAGGCTTCCATGGACGGTCGATTTTTCCCGGAAAACCCGGAAGCGCGTCTTGTCCGGAGCGGCGATGGAAAAGAAATGTCTTCAATGCGTTCTTTGCAAATGCCGTTTTTAACATTCGTCTCTATGCGCGTTTCTTGCGCGAAAGCGAAAAACACGCGTGGAAAATAAAAAAATGGAGGTACTACCATGAAAAAGGCACTCCCCATTGTATTGGCGCTGATCGCTGTTTGCGCGATCGTCTTTGGCGTAATTGGCTTTACGCAGAAGGCCGATCTGCAGAAGAAGGTTGATGAGCTGACTGCTCAGGTTACCAGCCTGACTTCCGATTTGGACGCGGCCAAGAAGGATCTGGAAACTGCCAAGACCGAACTGAAGGACGCTCAGGAAGCCGCCGCCAAGGCCGCCGAAGAAGCCGCCAAGGCCGCTGAAGAAGCTGCCAAGGCCGCTGCTGCGAAGGCTGTTCCGGAAGGCTATCCCGAAATCAAGGAAGGCATTGATTTCGGCGGCGCCAAGATCCTGATCCACGACTATTGGACTTCTTCTTCCGCCCGGAAGGAAAACCCCAACGAGGAAGAAAAGGCTCAGTATGATTATCGTGACTGGATCATGAAGACCTACAACTGCGAAATCGAGCAGATCGCCGACGGTGACTGGGGTAGCAACGCCACCCAGCTGGTGAACTTCTTCGGCGCGCCCGATGGCTCCCTGCGCATCTACATCCTGCCCCCGGATTTCGTGGGCGGCCCCATGTCTCAGGGCGCTTTCGCGGCCTGGAACAATGATCTGATCAACCTGACCGACAAGCAGTGGAACGGCGCTACCGTCGATTTCATGACCGTTGGCGGCAAGACCTACGGCGTGTCCACCGGCAACAGCGAACCCCGCGCCTGCCTGTACTTCAACAAGCAGATCCTGGAAGCTGCCGGCATCGACTGGAACACCATTTATGACATGCAGAAGGAAGGAACCTGGACCTGGGCTGCTTTTGAAGATATGCTCAAGAAGATCCAGAAGGATACCGATAACGACGGCATCATCGACGTTTGGGGCATGACCGGTTCCAACGTGGATATGTACCGCGTGGCCGTGTTCGCCAATGGCGGCTGCTTCTTCGATTCCGATGAAAACGGCAAGCTGGCCATCGCTGCGGGCAGCGACAACACCCTGGAAGCCCTGACCTGGTCCAAGGACATCTTCAACACCTACTTCTATCAGCAGCCCGCTGACGGCTCCTGGGACTACTACAAGGATGCCTGGCTCCAGAACTTCTGCGGCTTCTATATGTACCAGACCTACGGCGGCTTCAACGACAATTCCGAAATGGCCAGCGCTCCCTTCGATTGGGGCTGCGTAGCCTTCCCCGTTGGCCCCAAGGGCACCACTTACACCAACGTTGTTTCCGACAACGTGACCGTTATCCCCAACGTGTACGATGCTGACACCGTTGCCAAGCTGTCCTACATCTATCAGCTGTGGTCCGCTGCCACCCCCGGCTACGACGATGAACTCGGCTGGGTGGGCAACAAGCTGAACTACACCGACGACCGCGCTGTGCTGGAAACCTACGCCATGCTGCGTGAGCCCGAACATTGCTCCTCCGATAAGGTGCTGTACCTGGGCTCCGTGAACGACGTGGAAGGTCAGGACTTCCTGTGGAGCCTGGCTGGAAGCACTCCCGCCGAACTGCTGGAAGCCAAGACTCCCGTTTGGCAGGGCCTGCTGGATGCCTTCAACGCGAAATAATCGCTGAATCCATCCGATTCCTAACAGAATCAAAGGCCGCCGTGCGAAAGCACGGCGGTTTTTTATACGGAATTGCCGCATCATTTTGTGCGCGCATGCGGGAAAGGACAAACCGGCCTTTGCGGGGGAGACTGCTTACGTTCTCCGGCGTGGGCATGTACCTGCCGGGCTCCCCGACGAAAGGATCATCGGACATAAAATCAGGGGCTGTTGCACAGCCCTCGAAAGGGGGGACACGTCCCCCTTTCGGGAACCCCCTCGCCTTTGCCTCTCGTCCCTAACGCCCCACGCCCTGCGCATACGCTTGGCCGTGGGTTTCGGGCGGCAATCTACGGATTGCACGCCCTCAGTCTCGCTTCGCTCAACGCTATGGGACTCCCGGGCGGCAAAGGCGCAAGGAATGAATTTTTGCTCCCGCGGGGCAAGCTCCGCTTCGCAAAAATTCTCCTCGCACCGCGCATGCCGCTGCTGCGGATTTGACATGGAGGGGCTGCGGCCCCTCCAAACCACCCCGGAAATGCTGATTTCCAGACACTCTGCTGCATAATTTGTTTTGATTTCTATTTCAATAAAAGAGGATGCTGCAGTTTTGATTCTGCAACATCCCGCGTCGTTATTATCGTGAAAGGATCATTCTTCCGCGTCGGCCAGGATCTTGTCCAGCTCCGCGGGGGTGAAGGGGAAAACGGGCACGTCGAAGGAGGGTTCATTCAGCAGCTCGGGCGGGAAAAAGAATACGATCCGGTTTTCCTCGTCGGTGTAAAATTCCTGGGTGGGGGAAAATTTGTCCGCAAAATCGTCCCGCGTCCAGTGGGCGGCGATCACGCCCGACTCCTGCAATTGCCGGAAGCGTTCATAGAGAACGGGCAGCAGCGCTTCCGCCATTTCATTGGAGGAACCGTCGATGATGTGGGCCACTTCGGGGTATGCTTCCGGCTCCGCGTCCTCCATCAGATCGCCGTCCACACCGGCCTGGATCAGGGTCACGCCCCGCAGGGTCAGGGTTTCCCCGGCGTAGGTGCCGCCCACGTCGAAGGTCAGGGGCTCCAGGGCATACAGGGGGCTTTCTTCGCCCCGGGTCTGCATCCTGGTTTGCAGAATGGACAGCACCCGCCCGTTGTTGCAGACTACGGTAAAATCGTGAACGACTTCGTTCTTCCCGTCGTAGCGCATGTCCGGCGCGTTGGCGAACATGGGCAGCATCAGCTTCGCCCATTCGTCCAGGGCCATTTCATAGGTATCGTTGATGTGGGCGGAGGTGTAGTCGCCGCCCGCGATATGGGGATAGGCATAGGAAAAATGATACACCCAGTTCTTTTCCTGGGGATAATACTGTTCGCCGGTCTTTCGTTCCACCGTCATTTCGCCCAAAGCGGGGGAGAGCAAAAACAGAAACGCCGCAAAGAAAGATGCAATTCGTTTAACCATGGGACAGCCCCCAAACGCCGAAGGAATTGCGGATGATTTCGGCATAGAATTCATATTCCGCCTGCCGTTCCCGGGGGAAGGTCATGGTGACGGTATACGTCCAGGGATATTCGTCCGCCGTGACCACCATGATGAATTCGCCCGCTTCCAGCAGGGTGAAAGCGTCGTACAGCGGCTCCGGCTTCACCTGCGCGCCCGGATGCGCCCCCAGGAAGTCCGCCATGGCCTGGTCGTAGGAAAGATTTTCTTCCCTGGCTTCGATGGTCAGGGTCACGTCCCCTTCAATGTTTTTGAATACCAGGTGATTCGGGGTTTTGTCCGCCGTTTCCAGACTGCCGGGAATGCTGACGGAATATTCCAGGTCTTCGTTTGCCACTTCCCGCCAGTCGCCGAAATTGCCGTCCCGGTAAGAGGGAGAAAGGGAAATGCCGTTCACCGTATAGCCGAATTCCGTTTCCGGGGCGGGGCGCAGGGAAAGCACCGCGTGGCTTGTCCAGGTGAGCAGCGTTTCAGGCACCGTGTCCACGTCTTCGCCCGCTTCTTCGGAATCATACAGGTCGCACTGCACCAGCACGTCCGTGCCGTCAAAGGCCGCGTCATAGAGATACGCGCCGCCCATGAAAATATCCCGAACCGCCGGGTTCACTTCCAGGCCGCCGTTTTTCGGCGTCACAAAGGGATCGCCCGCCAGCGCCGCCGGGTCGAAGGCCCCGTTGGTAAAAATCTGCTGATACAATTGCTTTGCTTCTTCATCGGAGATCCAGGTGGTTTCGCGGGTCAGCAGCACGGCGGCCCATAACGCCTGGGCGGTCAGAACCGCGCCGGGTGCCTGATCCTTTTCCAGCACTTCGCAGGCGTCCGCGCCGTAACATTCCTCCGGAATGGCCTCCGCGGCGATGTTCACCAGCAATTCCAGCTTTTGGTCCACGTCCACCTCAAAAGCCCGCAATTCCCGGGCGGGGGCGGCCAGGGCGGGAATGGCGCTCGCCGTCAGGCACAAGGCCAGCAGCAGGGCAACCCATTTTTTTCCTCGCATCAATCAAAACCCTCCTTTTGTCATGGATATCCAAATAACGTTATTCCCCGGCTTTTTCTTCCTTTTCTTCCGCTTTTTCTTCGGCGGGATTCAGCACCGTCACCGTGGCCCATTCCACCCGGCGGCCCGTGATTTCCTCCGCCCGGATGCGCAGGCCGCAGCATTCCACCACCGGATGGCTTCCGTCCTTGGGAATGGTCATCATACGGCTGAAAATCAGGCCGCCTAAGGATTCAAAGCCCTGGCCCGTGGGAATGTGCAGATCCAGCGCTTCGTTGATGACCTCGATCATGGCCCCGCCCGCGATGCGGTACTGGTTATCGCCGATTTTCTGAATTTCCTGGGGGAGGGGCTTATCGTACTCGTCGTAAATGTTGCCCACGATTTCTTCCAGCAAATCCTCCATGGTGATCAGGCCGCTGGTGCCGCCGTATTCGTCCACCACGATGGCGATGTGGGTCTTTTTCTTCTGCATGTCCCGGAACAGCACGTCCGTGCGCACCGATTCGGGCACGAAATAGGCGGGGCGCAGGATTTCCCGCAGGGTCTTTTTCCCGCCGGTGGACAGGGCCAGCAGGTAGTCCCGGGTGGTGAAGGTGCCCAGCACGTCGTCCAGATCCTCCCCGTACACCGGGAAGCGGGACAGGCCGCTTTCGGCAATCACCTTCATGATCTCCTTGTTGGTGGCGTCCACCTGCAGGGCGGTCACGTCGGTGCGGTGGGTCATGCAGTCGGCGGCGGTCATGTTGTTGAACTCGAAAATGTTCTCGATCATGTCCCGCTCGTTGCCCTCGATGGCCCCTTTTTCCTCGCCCATGTCCACCATCATGCGGATTTCGTCTTCCGTCACTTCTTCTTCCGTGGCGGCAGGATCGATGCCGAACAGGCGCAGCACGCCGTTCACCGATTTGGTCAGCAGCCACACCACGGGCTTGGTGGCCTTGGCCGTCACGCTGATGACCCCACACACCGCCCGCGCCACCGCTTCCGGCTCCTTCATGGCCACGCGCTTGGGCACCAGCTCACCGAAAATCAGGGTAAAATAGGAAAGGATCAGGGTAATCAGCACCACGCACAGGGTGTTCAGCGTGCCGGCGGAAAGCAGGGTAAAGCCCCATTGATCCCGGATCAGATGCACCATTGGCGCGGCGAAGTTGTCCGCCGCGAAAGCGCTGCCCAGAAAGCCCGCTAAGGTAATGGCGATCTGGATGGTGCTCAGAAAGCCCGAGGGCTCCAGGATCATGTTCAGCAGCTTCTGGGAGGTTTTGTCCCCTTCCTCCGCTTTATGGCGCAGCTTGGTTTCGCTCAGGGACACCACGGCGATTTCCGCCGCGGCGAAGAAGGCGTTGATGGCGATCAGTATGACCTGAATCAGCAATAGATAGCCGACGGGGGTATCCAAGAAAAAATCACCTCATTCTGTATATGCGGCACGGGATGTGCCGTAATAAAATTATAACATATTTACTCCTTAATTTCTACAAAACTCTGTAAAGAATTTGTAACAAATACGGTGCTTTACTTGTCCGCGCGGGCGTAAGTATGATATAATAACGAGGCGATCGGCGCGAAGCGCGGTCGGCCGTCCCGGCGGACCCCGAATGGGAGCATGCCGTGCGTTATGGTATACGAACGGGGACCGCGTATTTTTTCATGGACGAGGAACACTGTATGGCAAAGGGATTATCGCCCGCCGGTAAGAAAGCGATTTTTCGGTTTTCGGTGCTGACGCTGGCGGCGCTGGCCCTGCAGGGGGCGTACCCGCTGCTGTTTCTTCTGGAGGGGGACGGGGCGGTGCTGCTGATGGTGCTGCTCACCTACGTTTTATTGCCCGCGGCGGCGCTCTTGCTGCCCTGCTGGGCGGCGCTGGGCGGCGCGCATCCCATGGCGGCCTGCCTGCCCGTGGGCGGCTTTTCGCTGCTGATGAGCGTGGCCCCCGCCTGGATGGGCCTCCTGTGCCTGCTCCTTTCCCTGATCGGGGCGGCGGCGGGCCAGGAATGGCAGAAAAGGAAAAAGGGATAAGGATGAGCGCACGGGCGCAGCCGTGGCGCGTCCTGCCGCTTCCGAATGGTAAAGCGGCAGGCATCCAAAGATAAGGAGGACAAAAAACG
>CACWWM010000007.1 GCA_902764565.1 uncultured Eubacteriales bacterium | reverse complement strand
AAAACAGGGAACAGCCGCGTTTGATAGATGAAGGTATTTTATGGGAGGCGAGAACCGTGAAAAAGCGGGGAGTGATCTTGCTGCTGATTCTGGCGCTGCTGGCGCTGGCCGCGCCCGCCCAGGCGGGGTGGAATCCCCTGGACGTGGCAACGGACGGGGTGGGCGTCGCCGTCTATACGTCCAGCTCCGGCGGGAAACAGGCGGGGATTCTCTACAATGGGTACAGCGACGACCTGGATCTGGAACCGACCAACGGTCTGTATTCCTGCAATCTGACAAGCGAATACGAAGTATGGCTGAACCAGGATAAGGCGGAAAAAAATCAGCCCAGGGCCAGCGAGGAAATCGGCTGGAGAAGCGACGCATGGGACGCCCTCATGCCCAGTAATATTTTTGTGGCGGAGGTCGTTCAGGCGGACGCGCCCTTCTACACCACCCCCGGCCACAAGCATTTATCCGCCAAGCACGCTGCGGGCACCCTGGTGAAGGTATGCGGGGAGTTCGGGAACGATTATTTCGTCAAGTATGGCGGCTATCAGCAGACGGGCTTCATGCCCAAATCCGCCCTGCGGAAGTTGCAGGACATTACTTACAGGCAGGCCAATGATAATTCGGAGCATTGGGGCCTTTCGGGCGTTCAGGAAATGACGGTGTACACCGGCGGCACGCCCTTGGCCGTGGGCAGCTCCGCCACGGGGTACAGCGATATGAGTCCTGCCGTGATCGATGATGGAAAAACGGTAACGGTGCTGAAAACGGCGGGGGGCTGGGCGCAGCTTCTGGGCGGATATTTCATTGAAGCCCGTTTTCTTTCCCCGGAGGGCGACCACAGCGTCACCTATGCCACGGTGAAAACCACCGGCGCGCTGAACCGGCTGAACGTGCGGAATTCCGCCAGCACGGACGCCTGGGCGGCATGCAAGCTCTGCTCCGGTGTGCGGGTGCAGGTGCCCGCCCACACGGAGGATTGGGCTTCCGTATTCATTACCGGCCCCAACGGCGGGGGCAAATGGACCGGCAGCGTCCAGATGCAGTATCTTGTCTTTGGAGAAAAGGCAGATCAGGTGAAATCCGGCTGCGTCCGGGTGCGGACGACGGAAACACGGTACGGCTTTTACGATGGAGAATTTTTCAAATACTCGAAAGATGGACGCCTTCTGCCCGCTGGAACCGAAATGACCGTCATTGGCGTTTACAGCGGCTATGACGTGAGTACAGACGACTTTGATTGTTTTTTATGTTTGCTGGATGACGGAACGGCTGTTACTGTGGGCAATGAAAACGGCATCTTAGAGCCATTGGATTCTTTGGGTATCACGGTCAAAACGGCTTCCAGCGTGCGCATGCGGGAAAGCCCCAGCAAGGAAGCAAAATCCCTCCGCAGCCTGAACGCGGGCGCCAAGGTGGAGGTGCTGCTCCGGGGCGAAGGGTGGACGATGGTAAAATACAAGAACCAAACGGGCTACGTTATGAGCCGGTATCTGAAATTCCCGTGAACCTATTGAATTATCACTATACAAAAAAACGACGCAATATTTGCGCCAATCATACAAATATCGTGTTGTTTTGAGTAACAAAGAGAAACAAAGGGTATTTCCTGAGCGGCTTTCTTGGAAGGGGGTCTGGGGGAAACCATTCTTTGGCCTCCAAAGAATGGTTTCCCCCAGCAGCATAAAGACTCATGCTTCCTGGATCATGGAAAGAGCGCCGTAAAGCACGGAATCGTCGCCAAGCGCGGCTTTTTTCAGGGTAACGGTGGGGCGGATGGAGGTCATGCAGTAGCGGTCCACCTCCGCCAGAATCTTTTCCAGGAAAATATCGCCCACGGCTTCGATGACGCCGCCGCCGTAGACCACGGCGTCCGGGCTGATGGTGTTGATCATGTTGCCGGTGGCGACGGCCAGCCAATGGCAGGCCCGGTCCACGGCTTCCATGGCCACGGCGTCCTTCGCTTCCAGGGCCTTTTTCAGGGCCTTGCTCTTGAAGGCGGAGCCGTCCAGCGCATCGGCCATCATGCAGGGCCGCCCGCGGGAAACCTGCTGGCGGATGTAGGAGGACATGCCCTGCTTGCTGGAGAGCGCCTCCAGGCAGCCGCGCTGGCCGCAGCCGCACAGGGGGCCTTCGGGATCGAGCACCATATGGCCGTATTCGGCGGCCTTGAACAGGTGGCCGGTGAACAGCTTGCCGTCCAGGATCAGGCCGCCGCCCATGCCGGTGCCCACAAAGAAGCCCACGATATTTTTATACCCCTGCACGGCGCCGTACTTGTATTCGCCCAGCACGCCCACGTTCACGTCGTTGCCGATGTAGAAGGGCACGCCGAATTCCTTTTCGATGGGCGATTTGATATCGTAATCCCGCCAGGGCAGGTTGGGGGAAAACAGCACGATGCCCTCGGCCTGGTTGATGACCCCCGGCGCGCCCGCGGCGATGGCTTTGATGTCCTTCTTTTTGATATCGGCTTCCTTGATCATCTCCTGCACCACGCTGATGATCACCTGCTCGATGTTTTCGGAGGAATCGCCGCCGGACTTGTTCTTTTTCTTGAGGCGGTATATGGGCTTGCCTGCGCTGTCAAAGATCGCGCCCAGCACCTTGGTGCCGCCGATATCCAAACAAACGCTGTATTCCGATGCCATGTGTAAGCCTCCCCTTGCGCTGTGCCGCGTTTTTGTTTTTGCTGTCTTTTATGTTACCATAAAGCGCAAAAAATGGCAAGCAATTCTGATGGTTCCGACAGGGTTATTTCTCCGTTTCCCTGTATTCCTTGTCGATGGTCTGCAGCCAGTCGATGATGGACAGGTGCTGGGGGCAGGCGGCTTCGCAGGCGCCGCACTGGACGCAGTTGGAAGCGTCGAAGGCTTTTTCGATCATTTCCCGATAGCGGCCCCGGAAGCGGCCCGGATCGTCGAACATTTTGGCGCTGTTGTAGGCCTGGAAAATGTCAGGAATGTGCACGTTCTGGGGGCAGGGCTGGCAGTACTGGCAGGCGGTGCACTTAACGGGCATGCGGGAAAGATAGGCCTGCTTGAGTTCCTTGGCGAACTGCCGGTCGGCGTCGGTCATGCCGCCCACAGTAAGGGTATCGAAAACGCGCAGGTTATCGTCCAATTGCTGCCGGCTGCTCATGCCGCTTAAAATGGTGGCCACCTCGGGGTAATCGGCGATGTAGGCGAAGGCCCATTCCACGGCGCTGCGCTTGTGGGGATTGTTTTCCATCAGTTCCCGCACGTTTTTCGGCGGATTGGCCAGCGCGCCGCCCCGCAGGGGCTCCATCACCACAAGGGGAATGCCCATTCGTCCGGCTTCGCGCAGGCCGTCTACCGTGGCCTGTTCCTGATCGTCCAGATAGTTGAACTGAATCTGCGCCATGCCCCAGTTATCGTAATCATGCAGGATGCGCAGGAAGGCTTCCTTGCCGTCATGGAAGGAAAAGCCGGGCCGCTTGATGCGGCCGTCCCGGACGGCCTGGGCCAAAAAGTCTTTGTAATGGAAAGCGATCATCTTATCCATGCGCTCATTGTTCATGGCGTGGAGCAGATAAAAGTCCACATAGGGCACGTCCAGCTTTTTCAGCTGTTCGTCCAGCAGGCGGTTCATGTCCTTTTCTTCGTTCACCGCCCAGATGGGCAGCTTGGTGGTCAGGGTCACTTTTTCGCGGTAGCCGTTTTTCAGGGCCTTTCCCACCACGATTTCGCTTTCTCCGCCGTGATAGGGATAGGCGGTGTCCACATAGGTGATGCCGCCGTCGATGCCCCGGCGGATCAGGGCGATGGCGGCTTCCTGGTCTACCACCTGCTTATCGCCTTCCATCCTGGTGGGCAGACGCATACAGCCGAAGCCTAACCGGGAAACGTCAAAGCCATGTTTGCCAAAAGGTACGTACTGCATATTCTTCCTCCTTTTCGTCCGTCTGTGCGGCATACGGGCGCCTGACCGGAGGGCGCGCTGATCGTATAGCTGAATTATAATATAAAAACGTGCGTTTGTCTATGCGAACAATATGAAAATATTTCCATCTGTTTGAAAAATAGAGGGGGGAACAAGCGGACAAAAATGCATGATTTGATATTTTGGACAGATTGACAAGAGAATGTCAACATGATAAAATTACTGTGCATTACTGTGTCAGTACGCGTTTTTCCCCGTATAAATATCAGGGGAATCTTATGAGGGGTGTGGATTAAACGAATGAAGAAACAAAAGTTCGCTTTTCATATCAGCAATTGGGTCAAGATGGCCATACTGCTGAACGTGTATGATATAGCAGTCGTTATCGGCTCTTATTTTCTTGCCCTGTGGTTCCGTTTTGACTGCGTTTTTTCCAGGATCCCTTCAGCTTATCTGATTCCGTATCAGCAATATATTTTGCTCCATGCGGCCATTAGTGTGGCAATTTTTTGGATGTTCAGGCTGTATCGGGCGATTTGGCGCTTCGCCAGCTATGTGGAGCTGTTCCGCCTGGCCCTTGCTTCTTTCATTTCCGGCGTGGTGAACCTTGCTCTGATGCGGGTGCTGGTGGGCAGGATGCCCATTTCCTATTATGTGTTCGGCCTGTTTTTCCAAACCCTTTTCATGATCGCCATCCGGTTTGGCTACCGGTTTGTAAGGCTGCTGTACATGAAGCGGCATGTGGACGACGCGGCTCCCCGGGTAATGATTATCGGAGCGGGCAGCGCCGGGCAGATGCTGCTGCGCGATATGGTCGAAGCCAAGGAGATTTCCGCCCGCCCCGTTTGCCTGATCGACGACGATCGGAATACCTGGGGCCGCGAAATCGAAGGGGTGCCCGTTGTGGGCGGCAGGGACAATATCCTGGCCAGCGTGGAAAAATACAAGATCGACAAAATCTTCCTGGCGATTCCCAGCGCCACTCCGGAACAGAAGCGGGATCTGCTGAACATTTGCAGCGCTTCCGACTGCGAGCTGATGCAGCTGCCCGGGATCTATCAGCTGGCCAACGGCGAAGTGACCGTGGAAGCCATGAAAAAGGTTTCCACGGAGGATTTGCTGGGCCGCGAGCCCATCAAGCCGGATCTGACGGACGTGTTTGAATTTCTGAACGGCAGGGTGGTCATGGTCACGGGCGGCGGCGGCTCCATCGGGTCCGAGCTGTGCCGCCAGATCGCCGCGCACCAGCCCAAACAGCTGATTATTCTGGACGTTTATGAAAACAACGCCTACGATATTCAGCTGGAGCTGAAAGAAAAATATCCGTCCCTGAACCTGGTTGTGCTGATTGCCTCTGTGCGCGACAGCCGGAAGATGTTCGACGTATTCAAGACCTATCGGCCCGAGGTGGTGTACCACGCCGCCGCGCACAAGCATGTGCCGCTGATGGAAACGTCCCCCTGCGAAGCGATCAAGAACAACGCCATCGGCACCTATAAAACGGCCTACGCCGCCATGATCCACGGCTGCCGCCGTTTCGTGCTCATCAGCACGGACAAAGCGGTGAACCCCACCAACATCATGGGGGCCAGCAAGCGGCTGTGCGAAATGATTATTCAGAGCTTTGACGCCATGATTAAGGCGGGCAGAGCCGGTGAAATGCCCCAGCTGTTTACCCACGAGGGCATGGAAAACGCCGATAAGGACGGAACAGGTTCAATTTTCGAGAAAATCAAAACCGAATTTGTGGCCGTGCGTTTTGGCAATGTTTTGGGCAGCAACGGTTCCGTCATCCCCGTTTTCCGCAAGCAGATCGAAAAGGGCGGCCCCGTCACCGTGACCCATCCGGACATCATCCGCTATTTCATGACCATTCCGGAGGCGGTGAGCCTGGTGCTGCTGGCGGGAACCAACGCCAAGGGCGGCGAAATTTTCGTGCTGGATATGGGCAGCCCGGTGAAGATCGACACCCTGGCCCGCAACCTGATCCGGCTGTCCGGCTTCACTCCGGACGTGGATATCAAGATCGAATACACCGGCCTGCGCCCCGGCGAAAAGCTGTTTGAAGAAAAGCTGATGGCGGAGGAAGGCATCCAGAAAACCGAAAACGACCTGATCCATATCGGCAAGCCCATTCCCTTTGATACGGATGAATTCCTGGCGGAGCTGGAACAGCTGATGCTGGCCGCCTATGCCAACAAGGCGGATATCCGGGAACGGGTGGAAAAAATCGTGTCCACCTATCACCCGGAGGACGCCGGGGAAAAGGCGAAAACAGCCTGAAAACAGGAGAATACTTTATTCAAAGGACAGATACCTATGAAGAAAGTTATGGCCGTTTTCGGCACCCGGCCTGAAGCGATAAAAATGTGCCCCCTGGTGCTGGAGCTGAAAAAGAGATCGGGGCTGGAAGTGACGGTGTGCGTCACCGCGCAGCACCGCCAAATGCTGGATCAGGTGCTGGAAACCTTCGGCGTGGTGCCGGATTACGACCTGAACATCATGAAGCAGCGGCAGACCCTGTTCGACATCACCGTGGGCGTGCTGGAAGGCATGAAAAAGGTGCTGGAAGAGGTCAAGCCGGACGTGGTGCTGGTTCACGGCGACACATCCACCTCCTTCGTTACCGCGCTGGCCTGCTTCTATCTGCAAATCCCGGTGGGCCATGTGGAGGCGGGACTTCGGACGTACAACATTTACAGCCCGTACCCCGAGGAATTCAACCGGGAAGCTGTGGGCGTCATCGCCCAATACAATTTTGCGCCCACGCCCCAGGCCAAGGAAAACCTGCTGCGGGAAGGCAAAAAGCCGGAAACCATTTATGTGACCGGCAACACGGTGATCGACGCCATGCAGCACACCGTGAAGCGGGAATATACCCATCCCGAATTGGATTGGGTGGGGGACGGCAAGCTGATCTTTATCACGGCCCACCGCCGGGAAAACCTGGGCGAGCCCATGCACCATATGTTCCGGGCCATCCGGCGGGTGCTGGAGGAGCATCCCGAGTGCCGGGCGGTGTACCCCATCCATATGAATCCCGCCGTGCGGGAAGCCGCCGAAGCGGAGTTGGGCGGGTGTGACCGCATCCACATTATCGAACCGATCGAAGTATTCGACTGCCACAATTTTGAAGCCCGGGCCTATCTGTGCCTTACAGACTCCGGCGGGATCCAGGAGGAATGCCCCTCCTACGGCGTACCTGTGCTGGTGATGCGCGACACCACCGAACGGCCGGAGGGCGTGCGCGCGGGCACGCTGAAGCTGGTGGGCACCGACGAGGAAACCATTTACCGGACGTTTAAGCTGCTGCTGGAAAGCAGGGAAGCCTACGAACAAATGAGCCGCGCCTGCAATCCTTACGGCGACGGCCGCGCCTGTGAGCGCATCGCCGATATTCTGGAAAAGGGAAGCTTTGAGCCCTGGGAAACGGTTTAAATCATCTTGATTGGAGGGGGCAATTTCCAATGAAGCAGCCTGTTGAGCTGAACGGAAAAACCATCCTGGTTACCGGTTCCCCTGGTTTTATCGGGGCCAATTTAGTGCTGCGGCTGCTGAAGGAAATGAGCGGCGGCACAGTAATCAGCTTCGACAACATGAACGATTACTACGACCCGAAGCTGAAAGAATACCGCCTGGGTCTGATCGAAGATGCCGCCAAAGCCAGCAAAGTGAAGCACGTATTCATTCGCGGCAGCATCGCGGATAAAGCGCTGGTGAATAAAACATTTGCGGAATACCGGCCCGCTGTCGTGGTGAATTTGGCTGCCCAGGCTGGGGTGCGCTATTCCATCGACCACCCAGACGTGTACATCGAAAGCAACCTGATCGGGTTTTACAACATCCTGGAAGCCTGCCGCCATTTTCCGGTGGAGCATCTGGTGTACGCTTCCAGCAGCAGCGTGTACGGCGGCAACAAGAAGGTGCCGTTCAGCACGGAGGACAAGGTGGACAACCCCGTTTCCCTCTATGCCGCCACCAAGAAGAGCAACGAGCTGCTGGCCCACAGCTACGCCAAGCTGTACAATATCCCCTGCACCGGCCTAAGGTTCTTCACGGTGTACGGCCCGGCGGGGCGGCCCGATATGTTCTATTTCAGCGCCACGCAGAAGCTGGTGAAGGGCGAAACCATTTCCATCTTCAATTATGGCAACTGCAAGCGGGATTTCACCTATGTGGACGACATTGTGGAGGGCGTGCTGCGGGTCATGCAAGGCGCGCCCGAAAAAAAGACCGGCGAGGACGGTCTGCCCCTGCCGCCTTACGCGGTGTACAATATCGGCGGCGGCACGCCGGAAAACCTGCTGGATTATATCCAGACCCTGCAGGAAGAGCTGGTCTCCGCCGGGGTGCTGCCCCCGGATTACGATTTTGAAAGCCACAAAAAGCTGGTGCCCATGCAGCCCGGCGACGTGCCGGTGACCTATGCTGACAGCACCGGCCTGGAAAAGGATTACGATTTCCGCCCGGCCATCGGCATTCGGGAAGGTCTGCGGGCTTTCGCGCGGTGGTATAAGGAATACAATCAATAATTTTTCAATGAACAAAAAAGGCTCCCGGACGTTTTCGCCCGGGAGCTTGCTGATTTTGGAAATTATAATCTTTCTTTCCGTTCGATATCCAGGAAGTATTTGTAGGTGTCCACGGTCAGTTCGCCGCAGGCGGCTTCATCGCAGGCGATGATGGCGGCGTTATGGGTTTGCAGGGCGGAGCAGGTCCACTTCTGGCTCACGCCGCCTTCCACGGTGGCGGCCAGGGCGCGGGCCTTGTTGTGGCCGTTGATCAGAATGAGCACTTCCCTGGAATCCATCACGGTGCCAACGCCCACGGAAACGGCCTGACTGGGCACGGCTTCGGGGTCGTTGCCGAAGAAGCGGCTGTTCACGATGCGGGTGTCGGTGGTCAGCGTCCGCACGCCGGTGCGGGAGGAAAGGCTGGTGAAGGGTTCGTTGAAGGCGATGTGGCCGTCCACGCCGATGCCGCCCATGAACAGGTCAATGCCGCCGTAGGAGGCGATTTTTTCCTCATACCGGGCACATTCCTTTTCGGGATCCTCGGCCATGCCGTTGAGGATGTTGATGTTTTCCGGCTTCATGTCCACCAGATGATTGAAGAAATTGTCGTGCATGAAATACCAGTAGCTCTGGTCATGCTCGTGGGGCAGGCCGATGTATTCGTCCATGTTGAAGGTGACTACGTTGGCGAAGGACAGCTCTCCGGCCCGGTTCATCCGCGCCAGCTCCTTGTACACGCCGATGGGGGAGGAGCCGGTTGGCAGACCCAGCACGAAAGGCCGGTTTTCCTTGTGCGCCTTGATTTTTCCGGCGATGTAGTGAGCCGCCCACAGGCACATCTTTTCGTAATTATCCTGAATGACTACGCGCATAACTTGCCTTCTTTCCGCAGCTCTTGCTGCATTTTGTTATATTTCCTGGGGGAACCTCTCTTTGGCGCCCAAAGAGAGGTTCCCCCAGGCCCCTTCCGAGAAAGGCTCCTCTTAGCCTTTTAATTCATGCTCGTATGCGTCCTGATTGCTTTCCCCAGAGTGGATTTCTTGGATGGGGGTCTGGGGGAAACCATTCTTTGGCCTTCAAAGAATGGTTTCCCCCAACTTTTTTTCTTTCAGAACAGCCCCAGCACGTTGCCGGTTTCGGTGTCCACGTCCACACGCCGGTAGGCGGGATTGCTGCCCGTGCCCGGCATCATGCTGATGGCCCCAGCCATGGGGCAGAGGAACTTCGCGCCGCCGTATTCCAGAATATCGCGCACGGGCAGCCGCCAGCCCTTGGGCACACCCTTCAGCTTGGGATCGTGGCTCAGGGACAGGTGAGTTTTCACCATCATGGTGCAGTAATCGGCGTACTTGGGATCGCTTTCAAACCGCTCCGCCTTTTCGATGGCCAGGGGCGACCAGTCCACGCCGTCCGCGCCGTACACTTCCCGGGCGATCAGCTCCACGCGCTGGCGCAGGGGAGTGTCCAGATCGTACAGGGGCTTAAAGACCGTTTCTTCCTCGCAGGCTTCCACCACGGCCTGGGCCAGCTCGATGGCCCCTTCGCCGCCGTACTGCCAATGCTCGGACAGAGCGCAGCGCACGCCGTGCTCGGCGCAGAGCTTGCGGATCAGGGCGATTTCCGCGTCGGTGTCGGTATAGAATTTGTTGATGCACACCACGGGGGTGATGCCGGATTTTTTCACGTTCTTCACATGATGGAACAGGTTTTCGCAGCCCTTTTCCAGCAATTCCAGATTTTCCTGGGTGTAGGCGTCGGGCAGGGGCCGTCCGGGCACCACTTCGGGGCCGCCGCCGTGCATTTTCAGCGCGCGGATGGTAGCCACCAGCACGGAGCAGTCGGGCTTTAAGCCGGACAGCCTGCATTTTACGTTCCAGAATTTTTCAAAGCCGATGTCGGCGGCGAAGCCGGACTCGGTCACATGGTAATCAAACAGCTTTAAGCCCACCCGGTCGCCGATGACGGAGCTTTGGCCGATGGCGATGTTGGCGAAAGGCCCGGCGTGCACCAGGCAGGGCTGATGCTCCACTGTGTAGCACAGGGTGGGGTTGATGGTGTTGCGCATCCAGGCGGTCATGGCCCCGGCCACTTCCAGATCTTCCGTGGTGACGGGGTTGCCCTTTTTATCGTAGGCCAGCACGATTTTGCCGATGCGTTCCCGCAGATCCTTCAAATCCCGGGCCACGGCCAGAATCGCCATCAATTCGGAGGAAACGGCGATGTTGGCCTTGGTGGTCATGCGGTAGCCGTCCATTTTGCCTTCGCCCAGGCCGATTTCCATTTTGCGCAGCGCCTGGCAGCAGAAATCCAGCACGAAGCTCCATTCCACGCGCTCCGGGTCGATATCCAGGCGCTTGATGCCGATGGAGGCGAGCCGGTCGTCATCGTAATTGCGTTCGTGCTGCATGCGGGCGTTGAGCGCCGCCATGGCCAGGTTATGGGCGTTCATGATGTCGTTGATGTCGCCCGTCAGGCCCAGGGAAAACTCCGTCATGGGGATCAGCAGCGCGTTGCCGCCGCCCGCCGCGGAGCCTTTCACGTTCATGGTGGGGCCGCCGGAGGGCTGGCGCAGGCATCCGCCCACGTTTTTGCCCAGCTTGCCCAGGCCCTCGATCAGGCCCAGGGACGTGGTGGATTTGCCCTCGCCCAGGGGGGTGGGGGTGATGGCCGTCACTTCGATATACTTGCCGTCGGGCTTGTCCTTGAGCCGGTTCATGATCTTGATGAAATCCAGCTTGGGCGTGCGCCCGTAGGGGATGATCTCGTCGGGCATAAGGCCCATCTTTTTCCGGAAGTCCTCCACGGACGGCAGGTTCTTTTCCGCGTCCTCCGCGATCTGCCAATCTTTGTAGACGGTTGGATCCAGCATGCGTTTTTACCCCTTTATCATTTTTCTGAGCAGCGGAACGGAAACCCCGCCCAGGGCGTTGCCGGCGGTCATCACCAGCAGGTACAGGCCGGTTTCCACGCTCCACGCTTTTCCAACGGTGAAGTAGTACATGTTCGCCACGCAGTGTTCAAAGCCGCAGATAACGAAAATCGTTACCCCAAAGAAGATCGCCAAATATTTTCCAAGCTCGTGGGGGATGGATTTGTACCCCTCCACGGCCACGAAAATCATGATGTTGCAGAAAATGGCCAAGATAAAGGCGCTCAGCAGCCCCTGCCCCAATTTCGTCTGGCAGACGGCGGCGGCCTTTTCCGTAAGGGCCGGGCCCAGGCGCGTCTGCATTTCCAGGAAACCGGTGATCAGCGCTCCGGCCAGATTGCCCAGCCAGATGATCGGCAGCCTGAGCGCGTAGGAACGGCCGTTATCGAAGGCATAGCACACCTTCCCGGTAAACAGATGAAACCCGAAGGCGCATACGCAGAACAGGCCCACCGTGAAAAACAGCGCGCCTACGATTTTCGATTCGCACAGCAGAAACACCGTTCCGCCGATGGAAATGCTGAACCCGGCCAGGATGCCGCTCAAAAAGGTACTCATCATTCGCGTTCCTTTCCGCAAAGCTTTTGTTCCGCGCCAGCCGCCTCGCTATTATAGCATAGGGCCGGTGGTTTGTCAGCAGGTTATCCCGGCTTTTTTCCTTTTCCAGGGAAAGATGCTTTTCCTGCCGGCCGGCAGGGCGGGATTGGGCTCGATCTCCAGGATGTGCCAGCCCACGGCGTTGAACACCGTGGTATCGCCGTACTGGATTTTCCGGGGCAGGCTGTGGCCGTAGCTTTGATGCACATGGCCGTGCACCAGGTACTGGGGATGGTATTCGTCCATCAGCGGCACGAAGCAGGCGAAGCCCCGGTGGGCGTTGTCCGGCGCGTCGCCGTAACCCTTGGGCGGGGCGTGAGTAATCACGATATCCACGCCTCCCGCCTTGCGCAGCTTGCGTTTCAGGCGCTTGACGCGCCTGGTCATTTCCTGCTCGGTGTACTGGAAGGGCCCCAGATTGTAACGGACGCAGCCACCCAGGCCCAAAATGCGCAGGCCGTTCACCGTGACCAGCTCATCGTCCAGACACTCGCAGCCCTCGGGCGGAAAGTTGACGTACCCCTTATCGTGGTTGCCGTGGATGTAGTACAGGGGCTTGTTGGACATGGTGACCAGAAATTCCAGGTATTCCTGCTTCAAATCCCCGCAGGAAAGGATCAGATCGATCCCCGCCAGCTTCCCGGGCTGGTAATAATCCCACAAAAAGGGGCTTTCCTCGTCCGCGACCAGCAGCACCTTCATAGGGCGGCCTCCTCTGTCTTCGGCGGTATATTCTGGCGATAGACGCCCAGCAGGCGCACCAGATTCTGGGAACGGGGCAGCAGGGCGTCAAAGCCGGGAATGCCGCCTTCGATATTATCGATCAGCCAATCCATGTGCATCAGCTCCTCCGGCGTGAAAACGCGGGTGCCGTCGCTGATCACGTTGCCCTGCTGATCCCGGATGGGGGTCAGGAAGGGGTCGATTTCTTCGTTCACGATGCCGTTTTTCAGGATGCGGGCCAGCAGCTTCACGCCCTCGGGCAGGTTTTCGTCCATTTCCACGTTCACCACGCCCGTGCTGATGCCCCACCAGTCGTTTATGGCGTGCTTGCTGTCCCGCAGGGCGTCCACGCCGCTATTGAGCAGGCTCTGCACCGTTTTTTCATAATAGCTGCCCCAGTTCCAGCGCGGAGCGGCCAGGGCCTGCAGGCCGCCCTCGGGCTTGACCATATAGGTGCCCAAGTCCCAGGCCAGGTAGGTGTTGCTGCCGTCCTCATCCCGGTTGGAAATCACGGTGATGCCCTCGTTTTTGAATTCCAGGATGGGGTTGCCGGGCACGCAGCTCCATTTCAGCACGACTTTCGCCCGGGGGTTGGTCATGCGCACGCCCAGGGCGAAGGCGTTGATGGCGGCGGTAACGCCCATGATGGGATAGTTCGCCACATAGCCGATGCGGTCGTCCCGGGCCATGGCCCCGGCGATCGCGCCGGTAATAAATTTACCTTCGTAAATGCGGCAGTAATAGCTGCGCACGCCCGCGTAGGGCATGGAAAGCGAGCAGTTGAACACCGCAATGTTCTTGTGCCTGGCGGCAGCTAAGCGGCAGGCGTCCATCAAAGTGGGGGTGGTGGCGAACACCACGTTGACGCCCTGGGCCACGGCTTTTTCGATCACCTCGGCGGGGTCGTCCTCGCCGCACAGGTAGGTGCTGACCTGAATGGAGGAGCCGAACTTTTCTTCCAGGTGCTGCTGGCCCTGGGCATGGGCCGCGGCCCATGCGCTCTTATGCGGGTCGAAATCGTACAGGAATCCGATGTGCAGCCGGGGGCCGCCCAGGATGCGGGTCAGCAGGCCCTTTTCTTTTTCCTCCGGCTCGGTGCTGACGGACAGGGGCTCGCCCTGCGCAAGCAGCCGGATATCGGGCCACAGGTCGCTGAGGTTTTGGCGGATCTCGTCGCTGGTCATTTTTTTCAGCTCCGCGAAGGGGTGCACCTGAATGTAAACCAGCAGCGCGTCCCCCGCCGTCAGGGGCAGATTTTCGGTATTCAATTGGTCAAAGGCGGCGGAAAAACGGCGGAAATCGCCGCTGAATGCCCGCCGGTCGTCCTCCGTCCATTCCTGGTCGGGCTGGAAGCCCAGGGCGGCCTGCAGCCGGACGTAAGAGCCGGGCCGGGTGAAGGTGATCAGGTAGGTTTTGCTGACCTTGTAAAACTTCAAAAACTCGTAGTAAAGCTGGATTTTCGGATCGTCCGACAGGGCGGGCACCATGCGGGTGACAATGCCGGGGATGCTGGGAGAATCGTAGCTTTTCAGCACGCTTACCCGCTTGTGGCCCTCCTGCACGTAGAAATTGCCCAGGTATTCGATGCAGGTGATGGGATCGGTGATGCCGCGCTCGCCCAAGTGGGCTTCGCACAGGTTCACCCACTTGCTGCCGAATTCGGTGTTCTCATCCAGCAGTGGCATAAAATTGCCCGCAAAGGCGGCCTTGCGCCCGTCCGTCCAGGTGCCGACGATGCGGTCCGCGGGGATATCAACCAGCCCCACCTTCACAGGGTTGGTGGCGGCGGTTTCGTCGATGATTTCGTTCAGCACCTGGGGATAGGGCGATACGCCCCTGGCAATGCAGGCGCTGTAATATTTTTTTGCTTTTTTCTGGGCTTCGGCATACTGCGAAAGGGCTTCTGTTCTGCTCATATTTCCTCCATAGGCGCGGGAAGGTGACAGGGGTTCGTTTTGCCCCGCGCGACTGCATTATAGGGGAAAAAGGGGACCGGGGCAATGCTTTGCCCGCACTGTTTCTGACCGGAAAGCACAGGAAATGTAAATAATGGCACCAAATTTGAAATGAAAGGCCGCGATCAGGCGTTTTCCGCCATTTTGGCGCGCACGGTTTTTCCTTCCGGCACGCTGCAAATGCCGCCGTAGGTCTGGGTGGACAGGCTGGCGGCGGTGCAGGCGAAGCGCACGATGGCTGTCAGGTCTTTTTCTGTCAGTTGGCTGGGGGCTTTGCCGCATTTCAGCAATTGGCTCATGGCGCTGCCGCCGAAAATATCCCCCGCGCCGGTGGTATCCACCACATGGATGCCGGAGGGGCTGGAAACGGTGACGCTGACGCTACGGGTGGCGGCGTGGCAGCCCTTGGGGCCCAAAGTGGCGTAGACCAGGGACGCGCCGTATTCCTTTAACAGCTTCTGCGCCCCCTCTTCCGGGGTGAGACCCCACAGCCACGCGATTTCTTCATCGCTGATCTTCACGATATCGGCCTGCCGGAGGCTCCATTCCATGGCCTTTTTGGCGTCTTCCTCGCTGTTCCACAGGGGCTTGCGCAGGTTGGGGTCCAGGCTGATGAGCAGGCCGTGGGCTTTTGCCAGCGCTACGGCCCGGCGGGTGGCGGAGGCGGCGGGCTCGTTTGTCAGGGAAAGGGTGCCGAAATGAAACACCTTCGCGTCGGCAATCAGCGCTTCGTCCACTTCATCGGGCGTTAAGCAGGTGTCGGCCCCGGGCTTGCGGGCAAAGCTGAAATCCCGGTTGCCGCTTGCGTCCAGGGAAACGAAGGCCAGGGTGGTGAACACGCCGGGGTCCATGCGGACGCCCCGGGTATCGATGCCCGCAGTATTCAGGGTGCGGAGCAGGAGGGAACCGAACATATCGCTTCCTACCTTGCCGATCATGGCGGTTTTGCAGCTGTATTTGTTCAGGGCCGCCAGGAAATTGCCCGGCGCGCCGCCGGGATTGGCGGACAGGGTGGGGTAACCGGCTTCGTCTACGGATTTCGGGGCGAAATCGATCAGCACTTCGCCCAGGGCCACAACGTCATACATGAGGCAAACCTCCTTAACGGGAGCGATTCTGTATCTATTATCGCATATTCCGGAACGCGCGTCAATCAATCAAAGCGGCAGTTTTTGTCGCTCGTTGCAGTTTTTTTCGCAATCAGGGAACAAACGGCGCGGGTCATTCGTCTATATGGGTGAGGTGAGGATGAAATGAGCACGATGCTTTCGATCAATCCCGAAGAAGCCAGCCCCACCTTGCTGGCCATTGACGAAGACGAAAAGGTGGCTTATGTGGATGGCGCGCCCTGCGAACTGACCCAGCAGGAATTTTCACTTTTGCAGGAATTGGCTCAGAATTGCGACAGGCCCGTGTCCCGGGCAGAATTGCTGCGGGAGGTGTGGGGCTATGTGAGCCCGGGGGAGACCCGCACGGTGGACGTGCATATCCAGCGCCTGCGGAAAAAACTGGGCTTTTCCTCCATTGAAACGGTGTACCGCCAGGGATATAAGCTCAGGGCGCAAGCGGTGTGATGACCGGAAAAATCTGTCTTTGGCAGCACTCCACGAAGCGTAGGTTGCCAACCTTCCCCAAACCTGTTATGCTGTACCCGAAAGAGGTGATGACCAATGGATCATTATGTAACGGGTACGGCGATCAAAACCCTGCGGGAAAAGCAGGGCATGACCCAGGCCGATCTGGCGGCGAAGCTGTGCATTACGGACAAGGCGGTTTCCAAGTGGGAAACGGGACGTGGCTTTCCTGATCTCTCCCTGCTGGAACCGCTGGCGGCGGCGCTGCACGTGTCGGTGCCGGAGCTTTTGTCCGGGCAGGTGATCGTGAACGGCAACCGGGCCAGCAATCTGCTCAGGTCCCGGCTGTATGTGTGCCCCGTGTGCGGGAACGTGATGTTCGCCAAGGGCGACAGCGTGATTTCCTGCTGCGGCATCGCGCTGCCCCCGCTGGAGGCGGAGGAGCCGGACGAAGAACACCGGGCGGCGGTGGAAAAGGTGGAGAACGAATACTTTGTTTCCATTCCCCATGAGATGAGCAAAACCCACTTTATTTCCTTTATCGCTTACGTGACCATGGATCGGTTTGAAATGAAAGCCCTGTACCCCGAGGGAAACGCCGAAGCGCGTTTCTTCCCCCGCAGCCGGAACGGCAAGCTGTATTTTTACTGCAACCGGCACGGGCTGTACTGCCAGAAACTTATTTAAATATCGCCTACGGGACTGTATGCGTTCCGCAGGCAGTTTTACAAGGCAGGGGGCCTCTTCGGCCCCCTCACCCCCGAACCAAAGGCCTTCGGCCTCTGGACTCCCACAGGCGAATACATTTATTGGAAAGAACCGACAAACTCCGCTTGCCGCGCTCGGGTTTGCGAAAATATGCGGGCTTCTGGCCACAGAAAGCCAAGAAAATCCCAGGGGGAAAGCAAGCTTTCCGCCCTGGGATTATTCTTTGGCTTTCTCCGGATGCTCTGCATCCGGATTGGCGGCTTTTAGCCGCCGGCCAGAAGCGTAACGACAGCATACTTGACTGTTTTTTCAAACGACAGCGGGAAGCTGCCAGTTTATCAAGTCGAGCAATTTCCGCAGGAGAAGGGTCCAGGGAGATCATCTCCCTGGTGGGGTGCGGGGCGAAGCCCCGATTATGTTCCTCTTACGCTTCGGGCCGCAGGACGGTGCCCATATCGTCGCCGTCCAGGACTTTGAGGATGCTTTCGGGCTGGAACAGGCCGAACACCCGCACGATGGGCACCTTGTTTTCGGCGCAGAGGGCGAAAGCGGCGGCGTCCATAACTTTCAGGCGCATTTCCTGGGCCTTTTCGTAGGAGATTTCCCGAATGAGGGTGGCGGTGGGGTCTTGCTTGGGGTCGGCGGTATACACGCCGTCAATATTTTTCGCCAGCAGAATGGCGTCCGCACCCACTTCCACGGCGCGCAGCACCACGGCGGTGTCGGTGGAGAAGAAGGGATTGCCGCTGCCGCCGGCGAAGAGGGTCACATAGCCCGCCTGCATGTATTCCCGGGC
>CACWWM010000006.1 GCA_902764565.1 uncultured Eubacteriales bacterium | reverse complement strand
GAATCAGGCAAAACAAATCCACCTCATGGCGGGCGATGGCGTAAACGCCGTGCCCGCCATTTTTGAAAGGAAAAGCGCCATGAAGATCACAGCTATCCGTATCAACGGCATTCGGGAACCGCTGGGCTTTTCTCTTCCGCACCTCTCCGTTTCCTGGAAGACGGAAAAAACGGTCTCCAGGCAGCCGGCGCGGGAGCGCCTTTGCGTGGCTTCAGATCCCGATTTTTCGCAACTCCTGTTTGAAAAAGAAAACGCGAAGCTGCAATCCATCGGAGAGTCTGTCAGCGTGGGGCTGCTTCCCCGCACCCGGTATTATGTACGGGTGGAGGTTCAGGGGAATGCCGGGGACAGCGCCGTGGGCACATCCTGGTTTGAAACCGGCAAGATGGAGGAACCCTGGCAGGCGCAATGGATCGGCACGCAGGCGGAGGATCGCTTTCACCCGCTGTTTTTCCATGATTTTTCCGTGGATCAGGCGGCCGTCTCCGCCCGGCTGTATGTGACCGGCCTGGGCCTGTATGAAGCGTATCTCAACGGGGAAAAGGCCGGGCGCGATCTGCTGGCCCCCTTCTGCAATGATTATAACGAGCAGGTGCAATGCCAGACCTACGATGTGACCGAGCTTCTGAAAAGCGGCGAAAACAGGCTTGAAATCCTCACCGGCAACGGCTGGTACAAGGGCCGCCTGGGGTACGAGGGCGGAAAGGAAATCTTCGGGGACCGCTTCCAGATCATCGCCGAGCTGCGCGTCACGCTGGCGGACGGCACGGAACGGGTGATCGGTACGGATGAAAGCTGGCAGTATCGCGGCAGTGACTTTGAGTACACGGATATCTATGACGGGGAGTGCCTGAACCGGCTGCTGTGGCAGGAAAAGGATAATCCGGCAAAGCCCGTTTGTCTGATGCCGGAAAAGAAGCTGGCGGATCGTTACAGCCTGCCCGTGATCGTGAAGGACAGTCTGCCCGTGCGGCAGGTGATCCATACCCCCGCCGGGGAAACCGTGCTGGATATGGGGCAGAATTTCACGGGTTATTTGGAATATGCGGCTGATTTCCCGGCGGGCACGCGGATTGTGCTGGATCACGGCGAAATATTGCAAAACGGCAATTTCTACAACGATAACTACCGCACCGCCAAAGCGCGGATGATCTATGTGTCGGACGGGCGCAGGGAAACCGTGCGGGCGCATTTTACTTTTTTCGGCTTCCGCTATGTGCGGGTGACCGGCTGGCCCGGAGTGGTGAAGCCCGGTGATTTTACCGGCCGCGCGGTGTATTCCGACCTGGACACCGCCATCCGCTTTGAAAGCGGCAATGAAAAGCTGAACCGCCTGGCGAAAAACGCCTTCTGGGGCCAGCGCGGCAATTTCCTGGATATGCCTACCGACTGTCCCCAGCGGGATGAACGGCTGGGCTGGACAGGAGACGCCCAAGTGTTTTCGCCCACGGCCTGCTTCCAGATGGACACCCGGGCTTTCTACCGGAAATTCCTGACGGATCTTCGCATCGATCAATTAAAGCATGACGGCTCCGTGGCCAATTATCTGCCCAACTTCGGCGGCATGCCCTCCGGGGCCAGCGTGTGGGGAGATATCGCCACCTTCCTGCCCATGACCCTCTATGATTATTATGGGGACAAGGCGGATTTGGCGGCCCAATACCCCCTGATGCGGGATTGGATCAACTTTATTTTCCGTCAGGATGAGCAGAACGGCGGCCGCAGGCTGTGGGATTTCGGCTTCCACTTTGGCGACTGGCTGGCCCAGGACGGGGTGACGCCCCAGAGCATGAAGGGCGGCACCGACGATTTCTTCGTGGCCAGTATGTATTATTACGCTTCCGCCCGGAAGGTGGAAAGGGCCGCGTCCATCCTGGAGAAGAAAGAGGACGCGGAAAAGTACGGAAAACTGGCGGAAGCCATTTATGCCGCCATTCTGCGGGAGTATTTCAGCCCCAACGGGCGGCTGTGCGTGGACACCCAGACGGCCTATCTGCTGTGCCTGAATTTCGGGGTATACCGGAGCAGGGAGCGCGTGATCGAGGGCCTGAAAAAACGGTTCCGGAAGGATTGCTTCAAGATCAAGGGCGGCTTTGTGGGGGCCACCATGATGTGCCGGGTGCTGGCTGAAAACGGCATGGAGGATCTGGCGGCCTTCTTCCTGTTCCAGGAGGGCTTCCCCGGCTGGCTGCACTGCGTTAATTTGGGCGCCACTACCATCTGGGAGCGCTGGAACAGCGTGCTGGACGACGGCGCCATTTCCGGCACCGGCATGAACTCCCTGAACCATTATTCCTATGGCTCCGTGATGGAATACGTGTTCCGGGATCTGGCGGGCATTCAGCCTGTGGAGGCCGGCTTTGGCCGGGTGCGCTTTGCGCCACAGCCCACCTGGAAGGCGGGGGAAATCGCCTGCGCTTACGATTCCGTTCGGGGAACGTATTCCTCCTCCTGGAAAATCAACGGGGACGGAACGCTGTCCGTCCGTTTCCAGGTGCCCTTTGGCTGCACGGCGCAGGCACTGCTGCCGGGCACGGAAGAAAAAGTTGAAATGTCGGCTGGCATTTTTGAAAAGACCTACCGCCCCAATATCGATTATCGGCTCAAATACTCCATGAGCAGCCGACTGGACGAAATGAAGGATGACCCGGAGGCAATAGAGATCCTGCGTTCCGATCTGCCGTCGGCCTATGCGCTGATTCAGTCCGACGACGCGGAATTTTTGATCATGAGCCTGAACGACCTGCAATTCCTGTTCTTCCGGGGGTTCAATCCGCAAATGGTGCAGGAAGGCGTCCGGAGGCTGCTCACACTGAAAGCATAAACAAGGAGGAAAACACCATGATCGACCTGAAGGCCAATCCCTTTTTCCTGAACGATGAGGATATCCGCTGGGTGGAAGAAACCAAAGCGGCCATGACCGCGGAGGAAAAGCTGCAGCAGCTCTTTTTCCCCATCGGGTATTCCGCCAATGAAGGCTATCTGCAATTTGAGCTGCTGAACCGCCATCCGGGCGGCGTGATGTTCCGCACCGGCAAGACCGAAGAACTGTTTTCCGCCTATTCCTATTTGCAGAATCATACCAAAGTGCCCCTGTTCCTGGCGGCCAACCTGGAGGCCGGGGGCGACGGAATCGTAGCCGAGGGAACCGCCTTTGGCAAGCAGATGCAGGCCGCGGCCACCGGCGATCCGGAACAGGCGTACCGGCTGGGCAAAATTGCCTGCGCCGAGGGCCAGGCCGTGGGCTGCAATTACGCCTTTGCTCCCGTGGTGGATATCGACCTGAATTACCATAATCCCATCACCAACGTGCGCACCTACGGCAGCGATCCTGAAATGGTAAAGAAGTGCGGCCTGGCCTATATGCGTGGCGCGAAGGAATGCGGCAGCGCCGTTTCCATCAAGCATTTCCCCGGCGACGGCGTGGACGAGTGCGACCAGCATATTTTGACCAGCGTCAACAGCCTGTCCTGCGAGGAATGGGACAGAACCTACGGCGATATTTACCGGACGCTGATCGATCACGGCGCGCTGACCGTGATGGCGGGCCATATCGCCATGCCGGCCTATCAAAAGAAATTCAATCCCAATCACCCCGACAAGCTGATGCCCGCCACCCTGTCGCCTGAACTGCTGAAAAACCTGCTGCGGGGAAAGCTGGGCTTCAATGGCATGATTATCAGCGACGCCAGCCCCATGGTGGGCTTCCTGTGCGCCATGGACCGCAGACAGTCTGTGCCCTATGCCATCGAGGCGGGCTGCGATATGCTGCTGTTCAATAAGGACTATGAAGAAGATCTGGGCTACATGCGCCAGGGCTATGCGCAGGGCATCCTGAGCGAAGAGAGGCTGGATGAGGCTGTCACCCGCATCCTGGCCGCCAAGGCCGCGCTGAAGCTGCACGAAAAGCAGCGAAAGGGTGCCCTGGCCCCGGACAGGGAAGGGCTGAGCGTCATTGCCTGCGATCAGCACAAGGCCTGGGCCAAGGAGTGCGCCGACAAGGCCGTGACCCTGGTCAAGGATACCCAGCATTTGCTGCCCATCGATCCCAAGCGCCATCACCGGGTGCTGTTTGAGATCCTGGGCAAGTGCCCCAGCGAGCAGCGGGTGGCGCGGCGTTTCATCGCTGATATGGAAAAAGAGGGCTTTGAAATGATCCCCTATCAGGAGGAGGTTTTTGACTTTTCCAGGCCCATGCGGTTTGAGACCGTAGAGGAATTCCGCGGCAAGTACGACCTGGTGATCTATATCGGCAACGTGGAAAACGCCAGCAACAAGACCACGGCCCGGCTCAACTGGCACGCCCCCTACGGCGCGGGCAACAATATCCCCTGGTTCGTGGAGGTGGTGCCCACCCTGTTCATCTCCCTGCAGAATCCCTATCACCTGCTGGACGTGCCTATGGTGAAAACCTACATCAACGCCTATTCCAATCACGATCTGATGATTGATACCGTGGTGGAAAAGCTGGTGGGCAAGAGCGAATTTAAGGGCAAAAGCCCTGTTGATCCCTTCTGCGGCAAAGAATACCTGCGTTACTGAGGAGGCGGGCGTATGAAATTTCAAGCGGTGATTTTTGATCTGGACGGCGTGATCTGCTTTACCGACGAATACCATTACCGGGCCTGGAAGGCCATGGCGGACGGCATGGGTATCCCCTTTGACCGGGAGATCAACAACCGCCTCCGGGGCGTGAGCCGGATGGCGAGCCTTGAAATCATCCTGGAAAAATACGAAGGCCCGGCCCTGAGCCAGGCGGATAAGGAAAAGCTGGCCCGGCAGAAGAATGACATCTACCGGGAATCTCTGAAGGAAATGAGCACCGCCGACCTGAGCAGCGACGTAAAGGAAACCCTGGACAGCCTGCGGGCCATGGGCTTAAAGCTCGCCATCGGCTCCTCCTCCAAAAACACCCCCTTCATCCTGGGCCAGATTGGTCTCAAGGATTATTTTGACGCCGTCAGCGACGGAAACAACATCACCCGTTCCAAGCCTGACCCGGAGGTATTTGTGAAGGCGGCCCAGATGCTGGGCATCGCGCCTGAATACTGCCTGGTGGTGGAGGATGCCGTATCCGGCGCGGAAGCGGGGCACGCGGGCGGCATGAAGGTGGCCTGCCTGGGCGACGCCGCGCTGAACAAGGCCGGGGACTGGAACATGCGGAGTATTCGGGAACTCGTCGAAATTGTCAAGTGAGGAGAGACGCGCCATGGTGGATTTGAAAGCCAAGCCTTTTTTTCTGACCGATGAAGAAATCCGATGGGTGGAAGATACCCTGGCTTCCATGACGCTGGAGGAAAAGCTGAGCCAGCTGTTCGTGCTGCTCAAGGCCGTGCCAGGCGTAAACGAAGAACAAATCAAAGCCCTGATGGAAAACGCCAGGCCCGGCGGGATGCGCTGGCAGGGCGGCGACAAGGAAGCAGTCTGGCAGCAGAACCGTTATTTCCAGCAATACAGCCGCGTTCCCGTTTTCATCGCGGGCAACTGCGACGACGGCGGCAGCGGCGTATTGCCCAAGGAGGGCACCTTCGTGGCCACAGCGGCCGAAGCAGGGGCCTGCGAGGGAACGGAAACCGCCTACCATATGGGCTATGCGGCGGGCAAAGAGGCGGCGGCCATCGGCGTGAACTGGATGTTCAACCCCGTGGCGGACGTGTACAAAAACTGGCGCAACACCATCGTAAACACCCGCTCCTTCGGCGGCGACCCGGACCGGGTCATCGCCTGCGTCCGGGCGTACATCCGGGGCATCAAAGACGCGGCTCCCAATATGGCCTGCACCTGCAAGCATTTTCCCGGCGACGGCTGGGACGAACTGGACCCTCACATTTCCCCCGCCCACAATGAAGCGGGTGTGGACGAGTGGCTGGAAAGCTACGGCAAAGTCTATCAGACCATGATCGACGAAGGCCTTGAAACCATCATGACGGGCCAGATTTCCCTGCCGAACATGAGCCGGAAGCAGCGCCCCGGCATCCGGAACGAAGAAATCATGCCCGCTTCCCTGGCCCCGGAGCTTCTTCAGGATCTTCTGCGGGGGCAGATGGGCTTTAACGGCCTGATCATCTCCGATGCTTCCCACATGATCGGCATGTCCGGTGTGATGGCGCGGAGCGAAGCCGTGCCCCGCTGCATCGCCGCGGGCTGCGATATGTTCCTGTTTGCCAATGATTTTGAGGAGGACCTCGGCTATCTTCAGACGGGGTATGAACGGGGCATTGTCACGGAGGAGAGGCTGCACGACGCCCTGCTCCGGATCCTCGGCCTCAAAGCCCGTCTGAAGCTGTATGACGACGCCGTACGTTTTCCGGACAAAGCCGGGCTGGACGTCATCGGCTGCGAAGAGCACAGGAGATTTACCGCCCAGGCCGCCAATGTCGGCGTAACGCTGGTCAAAGATACCAGGAACCTTCTGCCCATCGATCCCGCCGAAAAGAAAAACGCCCTGCTGGTCTATGTGCAGAGCACGCCCAGCAGCAAGGCGTATCAGGGCGACGGCATGCGCGCCCTGATCACCGAAGAGCTGGAACGGGCAGGCTTTTCCGTCACCCAGTGCCCCAGCTTCTACGACCTAGAAATCGAAAACGGGCCACATCCCATGAACTTCGTCAAAATGATGCAGATGGGCCGCCGGGAGGATTTCAGGCGGAAATACGACGTCGTTTTCGTGTTCATCTATGTGAAGGGCTATGCCCAGCGCAATGTGGAGCGTCTGTCCTGGAGCAGCGGCCACAGCATGGAAATGCCCTGGTACACCGAGGAAGTGCCCACCGTCGGCGTGAGCCTGAACTACACAAACCACCTGGTGGACTGCGCCAACATCCACACCTTCGTCAACGCCTACGGCCCCAGCCGGGAAAACGTGCGGGCGGCTGTTGAAAAGATCACGGGCAAAAGCGCCTTCAGAGGCACGGCGGATGACACCGTGTTCTGCGGACGCTGGGATACCAGGCTGTAAAGGAGAAAGCGTATGAAAACGGAATTCATCGTTCTGAACGGGGAAAGAAACGTCTCACTGACCGCTTATGTTCAGCCGGTGGGCGGCGAATTTGCCGGGCTGTCCCGGCGCCCTGCGGTGCTGGTCATCCCGGGCGGCGGCTACCATTTCTGCTCCGACCGGGAAGCGGATCCCGTGGCCTTTCCCTATCTGAAGGCGGGCTACCACGCTTTTATCCTGCGTTATTCCCTGAACGAGCAGGCAGTCTGGCCCAACCCCCTTGATGATTACGAGCAGGCCATGGAGCTGATCCAGAAGAATGCGGATGCCTGGTACGTGGATACCGGCCGCATCGCGGTGATCGGCTTTTCCGCCGGAGGCCATCTGGCCGCCTGCGCCGCGACCATGGCAAAGCACCGCCCCAGCGCCGCCATCCTGGGCTATCCCGTGATCGACGGGGACTGCGCGTACGATTATCTCGCCTCGGCCCCGGACGTTCCCTCTGCCGTGGATGAAAGCACCTGCCCCTGCTTCGTGTTCGCCACCCGTACGGACAACCTGGTCCCGGTGCGCAATGCACTGCATATGATAGACGCTCTTTGTGCCAATGACATCGCCTTTGAAAGCCACATCTATTCAAACGGCCCCCACGGCCTGTCTACGGGGGACGAAAGCATCAACAGCCAGGACTTTTCCGGCCGTTACTGCACCTGGGTGGAAGACAGTATTGCCTGGCTTTCGGACGTCATGGGGCGGGTCAGCGCGGGCGGGGTTACGGAGCCGCGCTTCGGCGCAAAGATAAACGGCAACCGGGAAAAAACACTGAACCTGGACTGCACGCTGAAGTATCTGCTGAACCACCCCCAGGGCAGGGCCGTGCTTGCGGAAATCATGCCCGCTAAACCGGGCAGGGCCGGCTTTCCCGCCGCTGCCGCCGGCGTCATCACTTTGCGGGACAGCCTTCGGTACAGCGGCCTTGACAGCGAAGCGGTCCGGTCGATCGAAAACCGGCTGCTTGCCATCGAAAACCATCGGGAGGGATAAGCCATGTCGGCACTGGACGATTTCAAAAGGAACAAACGGTTCGCGGTCTGCGTGGATTCGGACGGCTGCGCCATGGACACCATGAACATCAAGCACATTCGCTGCTTCGGCCCCTGCATGGTGGAAGAATGGAATCTGGAGCAATGGAAGGATGCCATCCTGGACCGCTGGAACGTGATCAACCTCTATTCCGGCACCCGCGGCATCAACCGCTTCAAGGGGCTGGCCATGGCCCTGGCGGAAATCAATATGCAGTACACAACCATCGGCGGCATCGATGTGCTCACAGCCTGGGCGGAAAGTGCGCCGGAGCTTTCCAACGACGCCGTGGCAATGAAGGCTGCGGAACATCCCATTTTTGAAAAAGCCCTGCGCTGGAGCCGGGCGGTGAATGCCGCTATCGAAGCCCTTCCGCCGGAAGAAGTCAAGCCCTTTGCCCATGTGGAGGAAGCGCTTGCCGCCGCACACCGTCAGTCCGACGTCGTGGTGGTATCCAGCGCCAACCCGGAAGCAGTGCGGGATGAATGGAAGCGCTTTGAGCTGCTTCCCCATGTAGATCTGCTCTGCACCCAGGAAATGGGCAGCAAAGCCTTCTGCATCAGCCGGCTGAAAGAAAAGGGCTACGACGCCATCCTGATGTGCGGAGACGCCCCCGGGGACGAGCAGGCAGCCCGTAAAAACCAGGTGCTGTATTACCCCATCCTGGTCAGCCGGGAAAACGAGAGCTGGCAGCGTTTCCTGGATGAAGGGCTGGACAGATTCCTGGCAGGCAAATTCGCCGGGCCCTACCAGCAGGAACTCCTCGACGCATTCAACGCCAACCTGGGCCAGTGAAAGGAGAAAGACCATGGAATTTACGATCAACAGCAGCCTTCCGCGCATTCCGCATAAAAAGCACTGGCAGTTCTGTGTAGGCTCTGCCCACGCCCTGATGGCCCTGCGCACGGATTATGTGCGTCAGCTCAGGTTCATCCACGAGGAGCTGGGCATCCAGCGGGTGCGGTTCCACGGAATTTTCTGCGATGATATGCGCACCCTGAACGACCTGTCCATGCAGATGGATATACCCGGGGCGGACCAGTTCACCGAATATAATTTCAATTTCTGCGGCGTCGCCTATGACAATGTACTGTCAGCCGGGATGAAGCCGCTGGTGGAGCTGTCCTTCATGCCGGAAAAGCTGGCGCTGGAGGAAGAAGGAAGGCCCCTGAAGGGCGGCTTTTTCTACAGGCCCAACATCGTACCGCCCAAGGACTATGCCGCCTGGCGGGATTATCTGCAGGCCTTTATCCGTTTCCTGCTCCACCGCTACGGCGCGGAGGAAGTCCGCACCTGGTATTTTGAAGTGTGGAACGAGCCCGACCTTCCCTTCGTTTTCTGGAACGGCAGCCGGGACGAGTATTTCCGCCTGTATGAGGAATCAGCCCGGGCCATCAAGGCTGTGGACGGCCAAATCATGGTGGGCGGCCCCTCCACCAGCGGCAGCAAGTGGATCAGCAGCTTCCTGGCTTATTGCAAAAAGAACGATGTGCCTGTAGATTTTGTCACCACCCACCAGTACGCCGGCGATCCGCTGGGCGGCGTAGAGGATCAGGGAGACGCGGAAGGCCAGGCAGGCGGCTTTGAAGCCTGGCAGGAGCATCTGCGCAGGGCCGGAGAAGCCCTCAAGCAGGTGAGGGAAAAGACCTTCCTGGCAGGCTACCGCGCCGTCACGCCGGACAAATCGGAAACCACCGATATCCCGGACGACCTGTTCCGCAAAAACGCGGCCCGCGCCTATGAACAGGCCCAGGGCCTGCCCCTCTTTTACACCGAGTGGAACGAAAACGCCATTTTCTCCGCCTATACCAACGACGCCCGCAAGGTGGCCGCCTACGACGTAAAAATGGCCCTGGCCGTCGCCGACTACGTGACAGGCTCCTCCATCTGGTGCTTCAGCGATATCTTCGAGGAGCTGCACCCCTTCCCGCAGGAATTCCACGGTGGCTTCGGCATGCTGACCCAGCACGGCATCCCCAAGCCCGTTTTCTACGCCATGAAGCTCCTGGCCGACGCGCCTGACACGCGCATTGATCTGGGCCCAGACGCCTTCGACGGCGAAATCGGCGCCGCAGCCTTTGAAGGAAACGGAGAAACCCATGTGATCCTGTTCCGGCAGAAGATGAAGCAGCTGGATTTACCTAAGGAGGAGGCCGTCATTCGCCTTTCCTGCCCGGACAGCCCCCATAGCGTGACCGTCAAACGCATTGACGAAGCCCACGGTAATCCCCTGAAATTGTGGGAGAAGATGGGCCGTCCCGATTCGCTGAACCCTTCCGAAGCGGAAACACTGAAGGCCCAAAGCCGTGTGCAGCCGGAGACGTGGCCCTTCACCTGGGAAGACGGTACGTTGATCATCCGGGCAGAGCTGGGCGTCAACGATGTATACGGGTTCGTGATCCGATAAAGCAGGAGCAACATCCTATGAAAATGACCTTTCGCTGGTATCCAGAAGTTGTATTATGATAATTGCTATAGTTCACAGTCAGAAATGCTGCTTCTTTATGAATAATCGTCGCCAAAGACACCGAAACTCCTGTTTATAACAAGGGCACTGAAAAAGCCAGTCCTTATTTCAGAACTGACTTTTTCAGTGCCCTTATAAATCAAGGCTTCTTTGAAAAGTCGATAAGAGTTAAAAAGACTAGATCAAGGTCAATTGCATTCAAATTTGCCTTCAAATTCCCACAATTTTCCTATTTCAAAACAGCCTGTATACAATTGAGTTTGTTTATGTTGATCAAAAAAACTTCCAAAAAACTGTTTCCCTTTCAAATTGCTTACTCGCAAGCCATGCTTTCTGATCAAGTACCTCCTAACAATAGAATTCTCTTTGGACCCCTAAGGTGATGCTTACAGTCTGCATCCACCTTACCCGTAAGTTGTATTATGCTATCCGAAAGTTGTACCACGCTGACCAAAAGTGATGCCGCCAGGATAGCGACATCCCCTGTATGTCCTTATGGGAAGGGCGCTTAAATCGTTGCGCTCCATAACCCATGCAGATTGCAATATTCGTAGGCAGCTACCACTTCATCGCCATCCGTCAAAGCGAAGACAGCCTCGGGCTTTTCTCCCGGCTTCAGCGCCTTCCTCTGGCGGCCTGTAGTGGTTTCCAGGATGATCCACTGGATGAAATGGGCTTCCAACATGGGGTGGGCAACGGAACCTACCGATACTGTCACGATGTTTCCTTCCTGCGTGATCACAGGAACGTGTTTTTCACCTGCGCCATCGGAAGTATTGGGCACGAGCGGCTTCATTTCTTCCCCGCAGCAGACAACCCGGACGCCGGAATCGTGGACATGTGCGATGATGTTGCCACAGTGGGCGCATTTGTAGAACGTCATAAGTAATTCTCCCTTCTTTATTGATCTTCATGGCGGTCATTTTTCTTTAGGCCATCCTGATGGCCCTAACACCGATTATTATAGGCGGGAAATCAACGTGTGTGAATGATTGCAACGGAACCAGATAATCCATTGACAGTGAATTATGGAAGAAGCGCTTCTCCGCTTCCATAGTTGAGCGCTTCTTTCTCCCGCTGCTCTTCCGTGTTATCAATCAAGATAAAGCCCACCACCGCCGCATTCCGAAGTACGACCGTTTCCAGCACCGTGAAGGAGCGCATATTGTCATTGCATATTGGTTGAGGAATCCCGAGAAGGTTCTCGTATGGAAGGGAATCATTCAATCGATTTTTGCTTTTTCCAAAAAGGCACAAAAGACTTTTTTCTGGATCATTCTCTCTCAGATAAAGAAAGTTTTCTTCCCCGTCTTTTCATATCGGTAGTTGCGGATCCACAGCAGGATATCCACCGTGACCATGACGGTATTGATGATATAGAAGATGAATGCGAGATTATAGTTGTGCGCCACGATCTTGCCGCAGATACCGCAGATATACCCTAAAAGGATAAAGCAGCTGAAAAAGATGCTTTTTCCGCCGGTAGACCAGCTTTTGTACATGCGCGCGATGGACAGGGGCCAGGAAATGCCAAAGCAAAGGATCATGATGGTTTCCAGGATGGTGGCAGTATTCATTGAATTCACCTCGTTGTTCAGTTCGTGCGGCATTTTTCCAGCAATCCGCGTTCAGACAGGCTCTTTACCAGCGCATCGCCGATCCGGTCCGGCGTGAGCGCGACTTCCACTCCGGCAGCGCGCAACGCTTCGATCTTGCCCGCTGCGGTACCCTTGCCGCCGGAGATGATGGCCCCGGCGTGGCCCATGCGCTTGCCTGCCGGGGCGGACTGCCCGCCGATAAAGGCGGCCACGGGCTTGGTCATTTTCCTTTTGATGTATTCAGCGGCTTCTTCTTCGCCGCTGCCGCCGATCTCGCCGTTCATGACCACCGCATAGGTATCCGCGTCCGCTTCAAATGCCTCCAGCGCGTCCACGAAGCCTGTCCCCCGGATGGGATCGCCGCCGATGCCCACCACCGTGGATTGCCCGATCCCACGGTCAGAAAGCTGTTTGACGGCTTCATAGGTCAGAGTACCGGAACGGGAAATGATCCCCACATGGCCTTTGCGGTGGATATAGCCGGGCATGATGCCGATCTTACATTCGCCCGGCGTGATGATGCCCGGGCAGTTGGGGCCGATGAGCCTGGTATTGGTTCCCGCCAAATAACGCTTGACCCGCTCCATATCCAGGATGGGAATGCCCTCTGTGATGCACACCACCAGTTCGATCCCCGCGTCCGCCGCCTCCAAGATAGCGTCCGCCGCAAAGCGGGGCGGCACATAGATCACCGAGGCGTTGGCTTCGGTGGCTTTTTTAGCCTCCGCCACCGTTTGAAACACCGGCACGCCAAGCAGCGTCTGGCCGCCCTTGCCGGGGGTAACGCCGGCGGCGATCTTTGTGCCGTAAGATAGCATCTGTTCCGTGTGGAACGCGCCCTGTTTGCCGGTGATGCCCTGCACGATCACCCTCGTATTTCCATCGACCCAGATGCTCATGCCCCGTCGCCCCCCGTCCATGCCGCGGCTTCCACTGCCTTGCGCGCGCCGTCGGCCATATTCTCCGCGGCGATGATTTTTAGATTGGAAGCCGCCAAAATCTGCTTGCCCAGTTCAACGTTCGTTCCTTCCAGCCGCACGATCAGCGGAATGGAAATACCCATTTCCCGGGCGGCCGCCACCACGCCCTCCGCAATGACGTCGCACTTCATGATGCCGCCAAAGATATTGACAAAGATCGCGCGAACGTTTTCATCCGAAAGCAGCAGTTCAAACGCCGCCTGCACCTTTTCTTTGGAGGCGCTGCCGCCCACGTCTAAAAAATTGGCCGGTTCGCCGCCGAAATGCTGGATGATGTCCATGGTCGCCATGGCCAGCCCCGCGCCGTTGACGAGACAGCCGATGCTGCCGCTTAAGCTCACAAAATTCAAATCATATTGGGAGGCCCGGTATTCCCGCGGGTCTTCCTCGTCGGTGTCCCGCAGCTCTTTCAGGTCCGGGTGCCGGAACAGGGCGTTGTCGTCAAAGGTCACTTTCGCGTCCAAACATATGAGTTGTCCATCGACCGTCAGCACCAGGGGGTTGATCTCCACAAGCGAGCAATCCTTTTCCCGATAAAGCCGCGTCATGGAGTCAAGCAGCGATATGAGTTCCTTCTCATTTTCACCGGTCAGCCCTAATACACCGGAAACCTGCAATCCTTCATAGCGCTTGAAGCCTTCCACCGCGGAAACGGGGACACGGGCGATGCGTTCGGGGTGGGTCCGGGCGGTTTCTTCGATCTCGGTACCCCCGTCCGCGGACGCGATGATCACCAAGCAAGCATTTTCATGGTCGCCGGTCACGCTCAAGTAAAACTCTTTTTTCACCTCCACGGCCGGGGTGACCAGCAGCTTGCGCACCAGCTTGCCTTCCGGTCCCGTCTGATTGGTCTTAAGCCGCATGCCCAACATTTCCCCGGCGATGGCGCGCGCCTCGTCCGCGTTTTCCGCCAGCTTGACGCCGCCCGCTTTGCCGCGTCCGCCAGAATGGACCTGCGCTTTCAGCACGCAGCGGCCGTACTTTTCCGCGGCCGCCGCGGCCTGCTCCACAGTGGCGGCCACTTCTCCCGGGGGTACGGGCGCGCCGTACGCGCCCAGCAGTTCCTTGGCTTGATACTCATGGATTTTCATTGCTTCGCACCTTTTTTCTTTTCGGAACGGGCTGCCGGGGCGTTCCCCTCCCCAGGAACGGCAGACGCCAGCTTCACGCCCTCCGCCAGCGCCTTTAGATTGATCTCCTCCGTACCCCGGGGGATATGGAGCGAGGCGGCCTTCTTTAGTGTCTCCATGTCCGTAATGCCCAGCAGTGCGTTGATGCACCCCACAGCCAGCACATTCGCGGTCTGGGCGCGGCCCACCGTCTCTTTGGCCGTGCGCAGGATGGGAAGGCGAAGTACCCGGTGGCCGTTCAAATTCTCCGGCACAGTAAGGCCCTCGTCAACGAGCACCAGGCAGTTTTCGGGGAGCGCGCGGGTGTAGGTATCCAGCGCCTTCTGGGTCAGCGCCATGAGGAAGGTGGGCTGCTGCACCTTGGTAAAGCCGATGGGATCGTCCGAGATGAGCGTCTCCGCTTTACAGGCCCCGCCGCGCGCTTCCGGGCCATAGGACTGGCTCTGGGCGGTGTATTTTCCTGACTGGACGGCCGCTTCCGCTAAGATGACCGAAGCGAGGATCACGCCCTGGCCGCCGCTGCCCGCCAGACGAAGCTCCATTTTACTCATTTGCTTCACGCTCCTCTGCCAGCTTCTTGATCAGCATATCGTATTTATAAGTAAATTCTGGATACTGGGCATGATGCAGCAGGCCGATGACCAGCTTGTCCTTCAGCTGCTCCGGGTCCATCTTGGCCGCCTGCTCCACCGTGACCCCATGATCCCGCTGCCACTTCATCATTTCTACAGCGTCGCCTTTTTTATTCTTGCGCCCGTAATAGGTGGGGCAGATGCTGGCCACGTCGATAATGGAAAAGCCTTTGTTGCGGATGCCGTCCTGGATCAGGCCGATGGTCTGCTGCACATGGTACGCGCTGCCCCGGGCGGCATAGGAAGCGCCCGCCCCGTAGGCCAGACCCGCGATATCGAAGGAACGGTCCAGATTGCCGTAAGGGGCGGTGGTGCCGTAAGCGTTGGTAGGCGTGGTGGGGCTGTACTGCCCGCCCGTCATGCCGTAAGTGCTGTTGTTCATCACCACCACGGTAAGCCCGATGTTCCTCCGGGCCGCGTGGATCAGGTGATTGCCCCCGATGGCGGAAATGTCGCCGTCCCCAGCGATCACGATGACCTCCAGCTCGGGATTGGCCAGCTTGATGCCCGTAGCGAAGGCAATGGCCCGGCCGTGGGTGGTGTGGATCGTATTGAAGTCCATGTAGCCCGCCGCCCGGGAGGAGCAGCCGATGCCCGAAACGATCACGGTCTGGTTGCGGCTCAGGCCCAAGTTCTCGATGGCCTGCGCCACGTCGCGCATGATGATGCCGTTGCCGCAGCCGGGACACCAGATTTGCGGCAAATGCTCTGGACGCATGTACTTATAAATCAGGTTGGACATTTGTTTTGTCCGGGAAGCCGCGTTTACGTCGCCTGTATTGACTTTCATTTACGCTTCCTCCACTTTCTGCAGGATCTCCTGCGGTGTAATCACAGCGCCGTTGTACTTTCCCACAAAAGCGACGGGGCAGGCACCGCGGGTCAGCCTCTCCACTTCCAGTACGATCTGGCCGCAGTTATGCTCGGCCACCACGATTTTTTTAAGCCCGCCCAGCGCCGCGGTCAGTTCCCTTTCCGGGAAGGGCCAGATGGTGACGGGGCGGAAGATGCCGCAGCGGACTCCCTTAGCCCGCGCCATTTCCATGGCGGTCTGCGCCGCGCGCATGGTGCCGCCGTAACAAACGATGGCCACGTCGGCGTCGTCCATGTTGACCTGTTCGTAACGGACGATGTCCTTGTAGTTGTCCGAAATCTTGTGCATCAGCCGGTACATCAGCTTCTCCGCTTCCTCGGTGGAGTTGGTGGGGAAGCCCGATTCGTCATGGATCAGGCCCGTGATGTTGTAGCGCTGGCCGCAGCCGAAGGGCGCCATCTGGGGGACCATCTGGCCCTTTTTCTCGTTCATATGGTACGGCTTGCGTTTCGGATCGGGAAACTGCACCGTGGGCCGGTTGACGATGGTGATATCCTCCGCTTCCTTCATCTGCATGCCCTCGCGCAAATGCCCGATGATCTCATCCATCAGGAAAATCACCGGCGTCCTGTACCTTTCGGACAGGTTAAAGGCGCGGATCGTCTGGTAATACGCTTCCGTGACCGAGGAAGGGCTGATCACGATGATCGGGTGATCTCCGTGGGTCCCCCAGCGGGCCATCATCACGTCGCCCTGGGACGGGGAAGTTGGCATGCCCGTAGAAGGACCCATGCGCTGCACGTCCACCACCACGAGGGGGATTTCCGCCAGGCAGGCGTAGCCCAAGTTTTCCTGCTTTAAGGAAAAACCGGGGCCGCTGGTAGCGGTCATGGATTTTACGCCCGCCACCGACCCGCCGATGGCGCAGGCGATGGAGGCGATCTCATCTTCCATCTGAATGAATTTCCCGCCCACCTGGGGCAGACGGTAAGCCGAAAGCTCGGCGATCTCGGTGGAAGGGGTGATGGGGTAACCCGCGAACAGCCGCATACCGGCGGCAATCGCGCCTTCCACACACGCTTCGTTTCCCTGCATCAATACGACTTGATCCACTGGTTCGCATCTCCTTCCGGCTCTTCTTCGTTGATATAAATCGCGTAATCCGGGCAGCGAAGCTCGCATTGTCCGCACAGTACACATTCCGCGTCCTTGACGCGCTGCACCTTATCGTTCACGATCTCCAGCGCTCCTTTGGGACAGAACGCCGCGCAGATTCCGCATCCCTTGCACCAGTTCGGGTTCAGGATCAGTTCCTTTTTGACCGTCATAATCTGCCTCCTATACCACATCATTCATATCGATCTATTTTTTTATCGCGTCTTTCTGATAAGTATTATACCTCATTCCAATCACAAATTAAAACAGTTTTTATATCGTAGTTTTCACAAGCATTATTTTGTGATATAATTTCAACGAAGAACAGGGGGCGGTCGAATGAATTTTCAGAACATGGAATACTTCATGATGGCGGCGGAAACGGGCAACATCACCCGGGCCGCTGAACGATTGCACATCAGCCAGCAAGCGCTGAGCGACTGCATATCACGCATGGAATCGGAACTGGGCTGTCGGCTGTTTGAACGCCGGCAGGGGCTGGAACTCACCTACGGCGGACGCCAGTACCGAGCGGCGGTGAAACGGATGCTGGATTTGTACAAGCAAACAGTGGTCATGCTGAACGACATCAACGAAAATATCCGCGGGGAACTGCGCGTCGGCATTTCATACACCCGGGGTCAGGCGATCCTGCCCATGGTGCTGCCGGAATTCGTGCGCCGATTCCCCCTGGTGGAGCTTTCCGTACAGGAGGACAGTACACAGATGCTGGAAAGCCTGCTGGAGCGCGGAGAAATCGACGTGATGATCGGCTTTGCCCCGTTCCGCATCGACCGGGCGGAATCGTTCCCTTTGATGAAAGACCGCCTCCATCTTGTCATCCCAAAGATCCTGCTGCGGGATCGCTGGAGCACCACGGAGCAGATCGAAGCCCGCCTGTCTGCCTTCCGCGCGGATCACGATATCTCCATATTCCGCGATTTTCCTTTCGTCATGCTCAAGGAGGGGGACCGCATCCGCACCATCATGGATCAGGCGTTTAAAAAAGCGCGAATCAAACCGCTGATCAAATTTGAAACCAACAATACGCAGACAGCCATGGCCCTCGCCGCCGAGGGCATCGGGATCGCCGTATGCCCGGAGCTTTACCTCAACAGCAATTATGTGGCTTCAGGCACAGCCGGGTCGTATATCCGCCAGTTGGTCGAGGTATGTCCCCTGTTCGACGATTCCCTTTCAGACACCATCGCCATCGGATACAACAAGGACCGTTATTGCAGCAAGACCGCCGAAAGCTTCATCCGCTTATGCCTGGAAAAAATGCACGGAGCGGAATATCCCACCCCGTTTCAGGGAACTCCAGCCACCCCGTTTCAGGGAACTCCAGCGGAAATATGAGAAATTCTTCCGGGAACTGGAACGCGAAGTCCAGAACGCGGAGGGAAGCTCACAAGTCACATTCATCTCACCTCTGGGGGTTAATACAGTGTTAATCAATGATACTGAACCATTGTAAGCAGAAATGCCGCAAGAACCACGGCGGTCAGATCGACTGTTGATAGCAAAATCACCGATTTTCACAAGTTTACGGTTGTCTCCATCATCTGACTTAGCCGCGCTCTCCAATTGCGGTACAACGCCCTTCATAGTAACTGAAAGCGGGGGATAATCTTTGTCACTAACCTTCTCATTGCGTAGCGAATAGAGAGAGCCGATTCTGGAAAGCCCCCATGTCGATGGAATAGTACCCAGCCAATTCTGGCCACTATCACGCATCATTCTCACCACCGTTTCCAAAAAGCCCCTGGAGTTTACTCATGAGTGATTGTTCATGTGCTTCGATCTTTGCAGCCAGAAGTGATGCAGATTCAATCGCTTTATATTCATAGAATGTACGCGTAAAGGGTATCTCATAACCGACTTTGTACTTGTCGTGATCGATCCATGCATCAGGACTGTAAGGCTTCACCTCACGCTCAAAATATGCATCCATATCTTCATCCAGCGGCACATTTTCTGTGTCGCGTTTGGAAGCGTCTGGCTGCATCTTTCCTTTTTTCAAAATGGGCTTTCCGTTTTCATCGGTCAGAGGGCTTTCGACAGTGATTTTGTTATATCCAAGGCTCATGGTAGACAACACCTTGGTTTTGACTACGAGCTTGTGTCCACCCTCGACCTCAGCCTCGAAGGAATCATTCCGATATGCTCCATAGGCTTTCACAATCAGGTCGCGGGCTTCTTTCGCGATATCCACCCGCTTGTTGCCAATAGGCTTGCGACGTTGAATATAGCACTTGCTTGCATCAATCAGTTGCACGGACCCAGCATTTTTTCCAGACAGATTTCGTGCGGCGCAGCAACTGATAAAGGCGCTTCTGAAATCAGGTCGGTCACAACAATACGGGCACGGATACGTGCCTTGGAAAGCGTGTACTCACTGGAAATACCGCGTGCGATCACTTCATATTCCTGGTTCACTCAGCGTTTATTTCTTATCCTTGAACCTCGTGGTTTTCCCAACGAGCAAATTATCCCATGTTTCCCCGATCTTCTTCCCATGGCTGTCGTAATGATTCTCTTGCCCGAACAGACCAGGCATGGAGTAACCGGCTTTGTGCCCATGATTATCGTAGTGGTTTTCTCCGCCGAGCAAGCTGGGCATGGAATACCCAACCTTATGTCCTTTGGCATCGTAAAGGTTCGTGCCGCCGAAGAATCCGGGATGGCTTTCTCCGATCTTCTTACCATGCTCGTCCCTGTAGATCGTGTTGCCAAACAGTCCTTCGTAGCTTGTGATTTTCTTTGCCATGATCGCACCTCCTTAGCAGGTTGGAAATGAGGAGTGATGGAACGTCTACGCTCCAGAGAGAAGGAGTTCTGTCAGAAGCGGCCATGGGGTCCGCCCCGGAATCCGCCGCCCATGCCATGCGGGCCGCCCATCGGGGGACGATGATGCCAGCCCATGGGAGGACGGCGATAGCCCCAGCCGCCCAGGAAGGGGAATCCCCAATACCGAGGACGGCGGAACAGAGAAGACAGGATCAGGACGATGATGATGAAGCTCAGCATTGGTTGGCTCCTCCTTTCATTGTTTTGTGGCAAGGGGCATCTATGTAAAAAGACTTGCATCACGGTCACCCGCAATGCAAGTCTTGCCTTCTCGTTGGAACCGGATGCGCTTGCATCGGCTGACGGTTTGCAACCACGCTCTTGCGTTTGGCTACTCCCTTGCTACGATGATAGTGTATCAGATTTCCCTGATATTTGAAAGATGAACCGGCGACAATTCAAACCGCAAAACCGACAAGATAGACGATGGGGAAAACCCCAAAGCACTTTCTGAAAGAATTGCGACGCAAGAACCTGTGCGTGGCAGCATTCCTACGATAAACCTTGACAAATACCAGTTAATAAAAATTTAATAATTCATTTTTCAGAAAATGGCAGAAAAAGATAGACAAAATGGTACCAAATTTTAGTTAGTCCTGACCAATTACATTCATAATTACATTCAAGGGCCGTTTTTTTGGCTAAAAAAATGGCGGAAACCCTTGATTTACAAGGGTTTCCGCTCTGGTGCGGGAAACAGGACTTGAACCTGCAAGTAC